>JBAYPL010000012.1:0-21526 GCA_041677745.1 Kapaibacterium sp. (SeqCode) | reverse complement strand
TATTGCTCCCTTTAAGTCCTTCAGTTCGGTCTTTGCCAATGCTCGGTTGTAGTATGCCGCCGAAAGTTTAGGTGAAACTTTCAATGCTTCCGTAAAATCCTTCACTGCTCCATTATAGTCCTTCGCCAAATACTTCTTAATCCCATTGTTAACAAGTGATTCCGGCTTTTGCGAAAATGTCGTATGCCCTAATAGCAAAATAATCAGAAAAACAGAGAACAAAAACTTCATCAAAATTCCTCTTATAATAGTGAAGAAAAGTATATCATATATATTTAATTACAACATTTGACTTTGTTTCACTTGCAAATATATAACTATAATTCATTGTAATTACAATACTTAATATCAATATAGAGTAATTTTTTATCAATGGTAACTTCTGTCAAGCCACAAATGTAATTTTTTGTTTTAACTACTTGATATAATTACAATTAATACGCATTACAAGCATTAAACGAAGCACTAAATATGTCATTATAACTACTTATTTATGTTTTTTTCTCATATTACTTCATTCTTCTAAGTAATAAAATGATAATGATACAGCATGATACACAAAGCAAAATCGGAATTATCAATATACAACCATGAATAATAAATTATATTAGTATTAAACTTTAATAATACTTGCGACGTTTCCACAATTAATGTGTATTTATAAATATTGAAATTAAAGTATCATCATAAAGGAGTACAATGAATGAGAGTTTTCTACAAAGCAGTACTGGTACTATTGGCAGTCTTCTGGTTAAGTTCATGCAAGGATAATGCAGGAGATCCTGAAAAGACATATAACATATTCGGATATGTGATGAATTCAGACGATGTACCGATTGAGGGAGCCACTGTCGTGATATTTAAAGGCGACAAGGTGTACAAATCTGATACCACAGACGAGAACGGCCGGTTTGAGCTCAACGGACTCTCGGCAGAATTCGCATCATACAGCGTAAAAATATCGGCTGACAATTATCAATCAAAGGAACTAAGCGGATTGATAAAGGATTTTCTAGAGGATAAGTTCGAAGACGGCTTTACTGTGAAGTTGCAAAAAATCTCCGAAGAAGATGATGATTGTTGCGGTCAATTAAGAATCAAAACTGTGAAAAAAGGTACGGATATGCCTCTTGCCGGAGCCGAAGTGAAACTTATATCCGGCGATAAAATAATTGCGGTCAAATCGAGCGGAGATGACGGATTTGCAATTTTTGACAGCTTATGCTCCGGGAAACATTTCATTAGAATAGCACTTGCTGATTACCTTGTAATCGAAGATTATATTGTAATGGGCAATTGTGACACAATTAGTGCCGAATTTCAAATGAAACTAAAGTCTGACGAAGATTGTTGCAACAATTCAGCTTTCTTTACTATTAAGGATAAAGACGGAACACCTTTGAATCAGGTAAATGTATTATTCATGAAATCCGGTGCTGTTAAATACCAAGACAAATCCGATAGTGATGGTAGAGTAAGTATAAAAGAGATTTGTAAGGGTGAATACTCAGTACTTGTAGAATTGGAAGGTTACAAGGCACAAGAATTCAATATTGAATTTGATTGCGATATGGAGAAGGAAAAGGTAATTGAATTGCAAAAAAATGACTCGGACGATTGTTGCAACAACAAAATGAAAGTTCTGGTAAAAAAGAATGATTCAGACGACTTAATTAACGGTGCTAAATTGATACTGTGGCAGAACGGCAAGATGGTTTATCACAGCTATTCTGATGACGGTTTTGCTGTTATTGACAACATTTGCAAAGGTAAATACGTAGCTGAACTCGTCAAAGAAGGCTTCAAAGGATTAGAATGGACAGTAGAATTTGAATGCGACAAAGTTCTCGAATTTGAGAAAAGTATGACAGAAAAAGCTGATGATCCATGCTGCGGTAAAGCTGTTATAGTTGTTAAAGACTACGAAACCGGTGAACTTCTTAATAATGTAGAAGTTAAAATCACTTTCAACGGCACGCATAAAATTGCAAAAACCGATAATGAAGGCAAAGTGGTTTTTGAAGAGTTATGTAAAGGTAAACACTGGATTCGTGTTGCAGCAAACAATTATCAGGTTATCGAAGAAGATATTTACATTGAATCTTGCGATAAAGTCGTCGAAGTGTTGGTGAAACTAAAGCCAAAAAATTCTGATGATTGCTGTAAAAATCAATTGAAATTTACCATTAAAAACGACAAAGGTGAATTACTTACAAATGTTCAGATTAAAATCAGCAAGGGCTCGGACATTGTAGCGACATTGAAGACTAATAATGGATATGCTTCTTCTGACAAAAAGCTCTGTAAGGGAACTTATGCTATCAGAATCTTCATCGAGGGATATGATGTAATGGAATTTGTTGTTGAATTGAACAACTGCGACGAGGTTTTAGAATTCAGCAAAACACTGTCCGCTAAGGAGAAATGTTGTGATGCTTGGACAAAAGTCATTGTTTTTGACAATGATTCGAAGGAGTTGCTGAATGGTGTAAAAATACGAATTTGGATGGATGGAGAACTCGTTCAAACACTCTACACTGAAGACGGATGGGTCAAGTTTACCGATTTGTGCGAAGGTAAATACGGATTCGATATTATTCATGAATCATATAAATCCATTGAATGGAATTATGAGGTTAAATGCGGTAAAGAAATAGTGTTTGAGAAAGGTTTGACGAAGAAATAATTTAACTTTGATTGAATTTTAATAAGGCGGATTCATTAATTCTCTATTTGAATCCGCCGTTTTAATTTTAATCTTTGCTCACAATTTCATTTATTAATCTTTCTACTTCGGGATATAAATCGGAATTTTTTCCTGCCAATTCGATATACATATCAAAATCACGCAACGCAAGGTCATCTTTCTTAGATATTTTATAAAGTATAGCCCTGCCGTAATAGGCATTTGCATAATCCTTATCTAAAGCTATGGCTTTTGAATAGTCGTGAATTGCGTTATCGTCTTCCTGCAAAAAATAATAAACATTCCCACGAGCATAATAAGCCTCGGCTGACGACGGATTATTCCCTATGAATTTTGTCAAATCTTCAATGGCTCTGTTCATGTTATTCAGCTTTGAATTAGCGAGCCCGCGAGCATAATAAAGATCTTTAATATTCTTGTCCAAGCTTTCTGCTTTGTTCAAGTCAATCAGAGCTTGATTATAATTATTCAAATGATAATAAGCCAATCCTCTGCCGAAATAAGCAGGAGCATAATCACTTTTAGTCTCGATGACTTTCGAATACAATTGGACAGCTGCATCATAGTTCCTGCTTTTCAATGCATTATAAGCTGTCTGAATCTGACTGGCTTGTTGCGATATCAGGGAGCATGTTGAGCTAACTATAAGTAATAGTATTATTAAATATATTTTTTTCATTTTGTTTCTGTAATTTAGCAAAAATTAAAAATACAAAATAATTACGAATCGGTATTCAGTTTCTTTGCAATTTCAATAGCCTGACGGACAAAACCGCCGGTAGAAGCAAGTAAATCCAAAGCTTTCTCATAATCTACTCCGCCGAGTATCATCACCAATGCACTTTTAACATGCCCTTTGGATAAGTTCAGATAGTATTCAGCAGTTTCATAGTCAATTTCACAAATTCTCATAAGGATACGCTTAGCTCTTTCTCTGAGCTTTTCATTTGTAAGCTGAAGATCAACCATGACATTTCCTAATGTCTTCCCGAGTCTGACCATAGAGGCAGTGGTTATCATGTTCAGCACCATCTTTTGAGCAGTTCCTGATTTCATACGTGTAGAACCTTCGATTACCTCGGGACCTACATCAGGGGTGATGACAGTATCGGCATTAACTCCAAGTTCGCTTATATGTTCAGGAGAAGAAGTGCTTATGAATATCGTGAATGCTCCTTTTTTTGCAGCATAATCAATCGCTCCGAGTACAAACGGGGTCCTTCCGGATGCAGCTAAACCACAGACAGTATCCTTCTCGCTTACATTCAATAAAGCCATTGCATCGGCACCATGTTCAACAATATCTTCGGCACCCTCTTGTGCTTTAAATACCGCTTGATTACCACCGGCAATAACCCCTTGCACCATTTCGTAATCAGTACCGAAAGTAGGCGGACATTCTGCTGCGTCTATAATACCTAATCTGCCGCTGGTGCCGGCACCTACATATATCAATCTCCCGCCTTTTCTAAAGCTGGACACAACACCTTCCACAGCCGACAATATATTGGACAACTCTTTTTCTACTGCAAAGGCAACTAACTTATCTTCATCATTTATTATTTTAAGGATTTCTTCAGTTGATGCTGTATCTATTGACCTGCTTCTTGGATTGTTCTGCTCGGTTCTGAGTGAACTTATTTCGTCAAATAAATTTTTTGATGGCATATCAGTCCTTCAAGTTCAGATGTGATTTTACTTCTTCATAATTTAATAAGTCTAAGGATTTGAACTCTACAGAATTATAAAAAGCATCATCAAAATAAATTGCTTTTATCCTGATTGGATCTTTAGGTGGTGATGCTGCTCCCGGAATTGTGTTTCTGTAATCTAAGTATAAAAATTCAAGATTATGTGAAAACCATAATTCGTCCGAATAAACTACATCATCATCTGTCCAAAATATTCTTGTTGACGGAAGAGCCTCCCATGCTTCATATTGATTCAAATAATAGACCATTACTCCGGCGTAATCAAAATTTTCGAATCCGGACATTGGCAATCTAAATTCCTGATACCATTGTATGCTTGTGTTTGGTACTACCTTCCAATCACCGGGATGAAGCGTGTGAAATTCGGTATGTACATTGGCATAGTAGTTGTCATTATAGACAGGATTGCTCGTACATCCCGACAATACGACGATTATCAGAAATGTAAAAGATACCATATACTTTTTCATATTTTTCTCCGATTCGCTATAATATATATTGTTAAAACGATATTTCATAAGCAAAAGTTGCAAACTTTCTGACAAATTGCTCATTTTGTCGAATGTAAAAATTATCAATATCTATGATATTACCAAAATCATGCTAAATTATCATAATATCTTTGTTCCGGAAACAATATTTACAATTCGAAGTTAAACCATAATTTTGGTTCAGCAAAAGGGTGGATTTCACATGGCAATAGACCTGAATCAAGAATATTATCAATTTGGTATTAAGAATGAATTAATCCTGAATGGATAATAACGGTATATTATGGCATTTCAATTGGATTGAGAATTAATCAATAATAAAAAATTTTAAATTGCAATTAATTCTTGAATTTTGTCAGAATATATTGATGCAATGGTGTATGTTCTATGCTCGAGAAGTTCGTGAAGACTTGACATTTGAATCCTCCTTACTATCTTATGTAATGACAGTTAAGGGTTATAGACCGGGACTTGAAATAAAATGTTATTCATCATAAATAGTATTTTTGGCTGATATCTAATAATTTCTTATTTTTGACTTAATATAATAATGTAATATTTGAAGGTTATGTATAAGTTAATCAGTAACATAGGAATAAATCACTGGGTAGCCCGATATATTCAGACAACAAGCGATTTATTTGCACGATTTGTTTTTGCATATTTGAGATTACCAAAACTGCACCTCATACCGGCACCCTATTCCGATACTGCACTTAATACGCTGTTATATCAAAGAAAATTCAAAGAAAACAATTGTTTATATTTAAATCCAAAATATTTGCACCTTGAAAAGATAAAAATTCCGGGTATCACGGTTATGCGACAGATTGGATATGAGATTATTCTTTTCTGTCACTGAGCTGAAAAATCCTTAGACTTATTATAATTTCAATTTTGAGTCTAAATCATGGTTTTTGATAATTCATCCATAAATTATCATTTGATATAGTAGATTTTTAAACTTATAAAAGGAAAATTTAAATGAAAAGGACATTTTTAATTTTAGTATTAGTATCTTTAATACTTCCAATAGTTTTGCATGCAGCATTTAGTACTTAAAGGTATTTCAATTAATTGTACTCATTTCTTAAAAAAATCATTGCATTTTTTTGAGATAATTAATTGACCTACCTTTCGATTTGATTAACAGTATTTTGATTCTCTAACTAATTGGAAAGTAAAACAATGAAAATAATCAATCACCTATTATTTTTGATTATTGTCATCTGCTCATGTAATAAGGGATATAACTATGACAATTATATAAGTGATGAAGAATTTCTCACCGGTAAGAAATACACTGCAATTATTAAGAATTTTGATTCAAACAAAACATATTTTCTTCAGATAGATAAATCAACTATACTCCCTTTTGCATCTGAATGTGATGTCGTTGAATTTAAGAAGAAATCTAATCACCTTGAAGCTGAATTTGTATTTAAAGATTCAGATTATATGGCACATTTTGCAATAACTGACGGTGAAGAGAGATTAGATGAATTTCCGAAATTAATGAAACTTATTTTTAATTCTGACAGCTCTTACAAGGAATATACATATTATCCCTTGTTAATGGAATCAAGTAAAGAAAATTATCTCGATTTATTCTATCGTTCGCTGGCGCACTACCCGGACAATATTGGCATATTCCTGACCAGATGGCAGTTCGAAGGTAACAACAAGCTTAATAATCGTGATAGCTTATTACAACAAATCACTTACTTAATTAACAATCATTCAACCAATCCCGATATCCATTATGTACTTTCTGTTGCATATTCATTATTGGGTGATGACAAAAGAGTAGAAAACGAACTTCAAAAATTATCTGAAACAGAATGCCGCCTTTTTAATAATCAATTTACTGCAGCAATTTTTAATGATGTTTTTAATACCGGTTTCCAAACAAACTTAGAACAAAATGAAAATGCTGATATTATTAGAAATATTATACAGAAAAATCTAAAAAGCTATTATGCAGTAAGAAATCTTTCATCACCTTTCAAATCAAAATATGACAGCTTGAATATCCCATTATATTATGAACTATTAAATGAAAAGCATTATTTTTACTTAGATGTATTCATTAGTTTATTTTCCAAAACTATATATAATTTTCTTCCTGATTCTATAGAAACGGCAGATAGAATTGAATATGAATTCGAAAATATTTATAAAAACAAGTTGGAATTATACAAGTCAGGTTTAAATTCATACTTCATTAAACTACCTACTATTCAGATTTTTAATGAGAATAGATATCATAAAAACATGAAAATGAAAAGGTTTGATAATGCTATAAGTATATGCAGGGAAAATATCAAGAGTTCACTCGAAAATAAGAGTTTATCATCAATTAATACAGAGTACTTAAGAATAGCATATATATACGAAAATGAACTTAGTCAACCTGATTCTGCTTTATCAAATTATATCCAATCTTTGATGGTGAAACGAAAGGATAAAGAGACAAACAAAGAGCTTCTCAGATTCTGGAAGAAAAATACTGACCAATCAGTAGAATTTGACAAATGGCTCGATTCTGTTGAAAACAGATTTGAAACTCAATATTTAGCTTTTCAAAGCCAAATCGAAAGTTCAAAAAGCAAAGTCAAGTTTGCCGATGGTAATGAAGTTAATTTGAACTTTCCGGAAAGAAATACAGTACTTGTATTTTATTCATTTACTTGTGCTCCCTGCAAGTACATTTTTGAAAATATGAAAGTCAGCCGGCAGAAAGTTTATAACTCCAACGTACAATTTATATACATCTGCAATGATGAAAACGAAAAAATTGACATCCTTGAAAATAAGTACAGAATCGGCTTACAGAAATTATCTAACAGTAAGGAATTGTTCGGTATATATGATGTTAAAGCTGTACCGAAAATAGTATGTATTGATAAAACCGGAAATATTGTCAACGTGCAAGACGGTGCAGGTTTACATTGGGATGTAGAAGATATGTTAGCATTTTTTTAGTTTATTACTGTCAAATTTGAACAGTACTGTCTTATGGTTTAATTAACCATAATCATTGGTACATTTTTTAAAATGTAAAGTAATAAAATATTAGCTAAGGCATTGTAATACCGAATATTTTTTCAAATATTTAATTTCACAAATTGATTAAAATTAAATCATAATGGGAACAATCTGTATTAACAATCATTAAACATCCACATTATTTCTTTTTTGAATCAAATCTGGAAATAATTTGCATACACCATAATTTAGTTTTATTTCTATTCTTATAAACTTTATTAATAAGTACAGTCAAATATTTACTGCTGCTCTGTCCTATCTGATTTGTACATTTACAACAGAGCTAAATATGTACACATGTTGTAACTAAGCATGAATTAAATCGTTACTGATATTCAAGCGTTTTTGGCAAATCACATTTATCCTTGGCAATGATTATAAACTTACTTCATGATTATTTATTCTCAAAGTTGAAAATCAGGGAAAAAATGACTTTATTTGCATAAGCAGAAAATTTAGTTTAAGGAAAAGTTAAATGAAAAGATATGATAAAATTTTAGTTGGTATAATAGCTTCACTCTTGATTATACTACAATCAGTAAATTCAGCCTCACAGCCGGCACCCGACAGTGATAGAATCCATGAAGCTGTAAAATACTTAGCATCCGATGAATTAAAAGGCAGGTTACCGGGAACCGAAGGCGGTGACAAGGCGGCGGATTTCATAGTAAACCACTTCAAAACATCAGGATTAAAATCTTGGAACAACAGTTTCAAGCAGGAGTTTATGATATCCACAGGCTATAAATACGGCGAAAGCTCATCAGTAGCTTTTGAAACCATAGTACAACGCCCGGGAGTACCGGCTGACAAGCTTCCTAAAGTCAGGCAGAATTGGGTACTATCCCATGATTTTGTCCCTTTAGGTATAAGTGAAAACGGCAAAGTTGAAGGCGAATTAGCATTTGTCGGATTTGGAATCTCTGCCCCTGAAATTGGTTACGATGACTATGAAGGAATAGATGTAAAGGACAAAATAGTAGTACTTATATCAGAATCACCTGACTCGGACAAGAAAGACGGAGAATTTGCACCTTATTCATCATTGAGATATAAAGCCAGTAACGCACGTAACAAAGGAGCCATAGGCATCATAATGGTAAGAATTCAAGGAGACTCTATGAATGTATTCGAGAGACCTGAATTTGAAAACAGAGGCAAGAATACCGGTATCGTTGCTGTTCAGGCATGGAGACAGTCATTATCCAAGTTCTTTCCTAAAAACAAGACACTTATAGCCGCAGAAAACAATATAGTGAAAAACAGAAAACCCGAAAGTTTTATTCTGCCTAATGTGAGAGTCTATATAAATTCGGAACTTATTGATGTCGAATCACCTACGCACAATGTTATTGGTTATGTTGAAGGTAGTGACCCGATTTTGAAAGATGAGTATATTGTCATTGGTGCTCATTATGACCACTTAGGCTATGGAGGACCGACATCATTGAACAGGTCCGGTGGTAAGCCGCAGATACATCATGGAGCTGACGACAACGCATCAGGGGTATCCGCTTTGATTGAGCTTGCTTATGCAATAGCCAAGAATCCCTTAAAACGCAGCGTGATATTTTCTTCATTCTCAGCTGAAGAAATGGGTCTATTGGGCTCTGCTCATTTTATTGATAATTCTCCTGTAGATTTATCCAAAATAGTAGCAATGATAAACATGGACATGGTAGGTAGAATGAAAAAAAATGAACTCACTACATTTGGCACTTCATCCGGCAGTTATTTCGACAACATCATTGATTCTCTCGATTTAATTGATACACTTAGCATAATTAAGGCATCTGATGCTTATGGTCCGAGCGACCACGCTTCATTTGTTGTGAAGGATATTCCCGTGCTTATGTTTTTCACAGGAGTACACGAAGATTATCATAAACCTTCCGACAAAGCCGATAAAATTAATTATGGCGGGATTGTCTGGTCTGTAAGTTTTATTCACCGAGTAGCTGAAACAATCGGGAATTATCATGCAAGACCAATATTTACTAAGACAGAAAGTCACAGTAAGTCAATGAAATCTGAACGTGAGCACAGCTATGGTGAAGTTTGGTTCGGAATCATACCAGACTTTGGAGAGCATCCTCTGGGTTGCAAAATATCCGGTGCTACTCCGGGGAGCCCTGCCGACAAAGCCGGAATGAAAGCTGACGATATAATTACCAAGATTGATGATGCAGAAATCAAAAACTTATATGATTTCATGTACAAGGTCAGAGCGCACAAGGCAGGTGACACTCTCAATGTTCATATTCTTCGCGGCAAAGAACACACTGAAAAAATTGAATTGAAAGTTACACTTGTATCAAAGGTAAAATGAGTTCGACTTATTTTGAGTTTACAAACAAAATTGGAAAGATCGTCCGTTGCGACATAGAATCCGGCAATGATGATAATTTACCATTGTTGATTTTTGCACATGGATTCAAGGGCTTTCGTAATTGGGGCTTCATACCTTATGTATGTAGTAAATTTGCCGAAGCAGGCTCAATTTGTGTCAGGTTGGACTTCTCGATGAACGGTATTATTGATGATGTAAACCAAAAATATGATGATGAAGTATTCCGTAAAAATACAGTCTCGCGTGAGGTTTCAGATTTATCTGAATTAATCGAAAAGTTTATTTCAAATCAACTTGGTATAGAAAATTTTCATCGAAGATGGAACGGCGATGTCTTTCTGGTTGGTCATTCATTGGGTGCTGCCGTATCAGTTCTGACTGCCAAGAAATTTCAAAGAATAACCAAAATATCTCTTTGGGCTTCTGTCTCTCAATTAAATAGAAATACTGACAGACAAAAAGAAATCTGGAAACAAAATGGCAGTATTGAAATTCTTATTAACACAACAGGACAGAAGCTTCACCTTGACTATACTTATATCGAAGACAAAGAATCCTCGTTCGAGAATAATGCAATAATTAACGAATTAAAGAAATTAAATTATCCTGTTCAGATTATTCATCCTAAAAATGATATGACGGTTAACATCAAAGAAGCAGAAGAGTTGAAATCTACTGCGAGTGATATTAGAAAGCGTGAATTAATCGTCATAGAAAAGTCAGGGCACACATTTAATAGCAGGCACCCGTTCTCAGGAACAAATGATGCTCTTGAATCTGCCATTAAGCATACGATTAATTTTTTTGATTTATTAAAATGAAAAATTGGATTTTTATATTATTCTTAAGCTTATTCAATACCGGTTGCGAGCTTATAGTAATCGGCACCAGAGCAATTCCTGAGACTCGAGAAATAGTTGAGTACAATCAGAAATCTGCATTAGGCACAATTTACCTTTTCAAAGCAGAGCTCGACAGCAATAATGTCCCAGCAGCTTCTAATTTTATAAGGAAGTCGGATGGTGATAAATATCTTGCTATCGAACGATACGAGCGTTTTTACGATATTCACAGAGTCAGAAGAATGATATCATCACACGAAATTACCGACATCAGGTTTGACTCACTTAGAAATGATATGCTTGTTTATAAATTAGAATTTAATTTCAGAAGAAAACTTTATTTCAATGCCTTAAAAATTGATAATGATTGGTATATTACTGATATGGGTAATTATGAATAAGCTACTAACAATCCTAATATTTACATTACTGGTACAATCTTGCATTAATTTACGTGAACCGTATCCAAAGATTGAATATTACAATCTTTCAGCGGAGAAGACAATGCTTGTTGATTTACCATTACGAGAAAGCACCGTGATGTTACGACGTGTCATTGTCAATGAGTCTATTGACACACCTCATCTTCTCGTGATGAATGAGCCTTCCTCTGTTCAAAGATTATTCTATCACAGGTGGATTAGTGATATTTCAACTATTAGCACCGACTTCATACTTACAAGAATCAATCAAAGCGGATTACTGAAAAAGGGCGTCGTGAACAGCAGCTCAATCGCTATCCCTGATTACATCATCGAGCCGCAACTTATCGAGATGACAGCAACTAATTACTCACTACCGGATACTTCAAGTAATTATGTTAGCGTTGAAATAAATGTCAAATTCCTAAAGAGAATGCCTGACAACAAACTCGAAATAATACATAACGGTGTTTATAAGCAGAAATATATCAGAAGAAAAAAAGGAATTAGCAGTATTCCGCAAGCTTACAGCAAAGTATTTTCGCTTGCCGTAGATAATATGATTTCTGATTTATCAAATATTATAAAGTAAAAATTTAAACTTATTATGGATACTCACGAATCGCTACTTTTTGCTGACATTGGAAATTCAAGAATAAAATTATTCAAAGACGGTATAAAAACTCCGTTTCATTACAAACATACCGGATTTGCAGATAATCTCGCATCATACCTAACAGTTGAGGCGTTCAATAGACTTGTATATTCCTCTGTGAATGCTAATGCAGAAAACATTCTGTTATCATTATGTCGCAATAAAAAAGTATATGATTTTATTAATATTAAAGAGTTGTTGCCGCATCAGACAATCATAGATTTGAGAGCAGTCAAAGGCATGGGTAATGACCGTTGGCTTGGTATGATAGGTGCAACTGCTTACAGTGACCCTCCACTGATAACTGTTGATTGTGGTACAGCCATTACCGTTAATGTTTTAGACTATAAATATCAAGTATTGGGTGGAGCAATTTTTGCAGGAGCCTACACACAAAAGAACACTTTAGCTTCGATTTCAGAAAAGCTCGGGTTTCCAAAGTTCAATTTCACTCCTGAAGGAGCAGGCAACGACACTCCATCAGCTGTAAGTCTCGGCATAATAGTAGGTGTTGCCGGAGGTATAAAGATGATTATTGAGCAAATCATTCAACACGATAAGCTTAAAAATCCCGGAATATTTTTTACCGGAGGATATGGTGGAAAAATTCAAAGAATATTGGCAAAAGACTTTCCTGAATCAATTTATGACGAGAATCTGATTTTCCGGGGAATGAATAAGATATATGAATCTACTCAGCCACATATTAAAAATGCCCTTTGATAATGTGAATCAAAGGGCATTTTAATAAATTCCGAGTATCAATAGAAATCAATCAAAAGAGAGAACCTCATAGTATTAGCTAATGGATGATTCTCTTCGATAGTATTAATAAAACTGAAGTCAAGACTAAATATGTCATATCTCACGCCTGCACCGAAATTCCAATATTGACGGTTTCCGAGTACCGCAGGTTCGGTGAAATAGCCCGCACGCAACGCAACAACCCGCTCATACCAGTATTCAAGACCGAAAGCCCATTCGGCACCGGGGTTTTCCCAAGCAGAGACAAGAGAAAGCGGAAGGGCATCCGAGCCTAAGGAGTCTCTTTTAACCAACAATTTTGCAAAATCCACAGCAACTTTCAAATCATTAAATTCATCTTTAAATAAATTGAATGCAGTACCAATCCTTAATGTTGTAGGCAAAGGGTCTGATTCTCTGATATAAGTTACCTTTGGTCCGACATTTTGGAGATTCAAACCAAGTGATAATCTGTCTTTAATATCAAGGAACTCAATATCGGTAGGCTTCCAAAGCACACCAAGGTCAAATGACGCACTGACACCGGTTCCGGCTTCTCCACCCGTCTGCGCTGATGTTGGCGTAAGGTTTGAATGTATATATCTTAGTTGAAATCCTACACCTAAGTCTGGAGCAACGATAGTACCGTAAGAGACACCAAGAGAAAATTCATTGGATATAAATTTACCGAGTGCTTGACCGCTAATATCTGTCCTTGTAAATTCGCCAAGATTCATAAATATGAAGTTGAAAGCGACCGTTCCGTCAAGCTCCTCAAAGAAGTGGCCTACAGTGGCATAGCTGTAATATAAGTCAGCCTGAAACTGCGGGAGCCACGGCGAAAATGACAAAGCTGCCTGAGTATAGGGGGTTTCGTCTCGTGTACTTGTAGCCGGAAAATAATCAAGGAAAGCAAGTCCACCGGGATTCCAGTATATTGCATTGATATCATCGGCTATAGCTGTACCGGTTTCTCCCATTCCGCTTGCACGAGCATCAGGAGATATCAACAGGAAAGGAACCGCCGAACCTCCGGCTTGTGAAAAAGCTGTGTTGGGGATTGTTGCACCGGTAGCGATTATCGCTGTCAGTATTGCCATTCTCAAATATAACTTCATTATTTTAAAACCTCCAAAACATCATTATTTTTATTTATAATTGTCATCATCTATTAATTTCCGACTTTAATTAATTTGCCTCGCCCGATGCTTGTTCCGCCATTATGATGAATCTTTACATTAACCATGTAAACTCCGTCGGCAGCTTTGTTACCGGAATTGTCGAGTCCATCCCACAAAATTCGAGATGTATGCAAAGTGCTCAGTTTAGTATTTATATTTCGTATAAATACTCCATTAATTGTAAAAATATCAATATTTGCATCAAATGGTGCTTCAGCATTATGACGAAATATGATTTCGGTAGATTCGGAGAAAGGATTAGGCGAATTTGTAATATCACTGACAAGCCCTCCACTCTTCTCCGGTATTACAAAACTTACTTCCTCGACAGAAAAGTTATTGAAAACATCCCAAGCTCGGATTTTTATCTTGTGTGTCCCGGGTGTAAGTCCGTAGAGGATGTCTTCAACCGTACCGCGTCTTGAGTCTGAAAGCGAAGAAGTAAATTTATCGGTTAAATCAATTGCCATTGGTGAATCATCTATCCAGGCTTCAATTCTATGACCTATACCCAAACCTGTGGTATTAATTCCTGATTCGTCAAACAAATCTACTAAAAGCAAGGGATTAGTAGTAACCATATCGCCGGATTCGAATGACCTTCCGTCAAGATAGATGGATATCTCCGGTGGTACAGTGTCCTTCAATTCAACATCTGAAAATCCGCTTATTCGCAAATTATGATAGCTTCCGCTTCCATATCTACTGTCATCTGAAACAGAATACAAAAACAATCTGCCGGGTGAGTCACTGAAACTTATATCCTTAGGAATTATGAACTCAGCAGTAAATCTTCCATTTTCTACTTTATACGAACTCCTGTTTAAACTTCCGCCAAGCTTGCGGAAAGATATCGGAGATCTTGTTAAATTCAAGAACACCTCTTGTACTGTCATCAATACATCACCATCTCTCAAAGTAACAACTATCGTGCCATTATATGATTCATCGGGATTATTTTCTAATGGTTTTGATAGAAATCCTTCGATGGTTACTTTAGACAATGCTTTTAAATTAATTGTGTCTGTATCACCGGTAATTTCTTCCTCATTAATTGAAGCTATGTTAATTTTGTGGTCAGGAAATAATAATGTCATAGTCGGGTCGCCGACAAGAAAATATTTCCTGTCATTGTCAGAAGCAAAATTTTGTTTTACAGCTTTAATTGTTTCGCCAAGGCTCGGAAACCTTCCATTTGCTTTGGAGCGTTCCAACAACTTTGCAAAATATCCGTATGCGAGTTTTGCATTATCATCACTGTAAACAACTCTTGTTGCTGAAAACACACCTATAGCACCTCCGTTTTTGCTCAGGAATAAATCCTCGGCTCCACTTCTGACGTCCGGGTCATCGAATCTGCCAAAGTCACAAGTAGCTGCTGTCAGGAAAAACAATTTATCAAGATTACGCATCTGTGGAATTGTGATATCTCTGTCTAAAATCTGCTCATGAGCCCAGACTCGTGGATTCCCGTGACCTATCCAGTTCAATATCAAGCCGCCTGTTGTATTTATCTTCGTAAGCATAGCTTCTGTTACAGCAGGTTTCCTTCTACCGGTACTTGCATTAATAGGCTGGTATTCAGCCAAATATATTTTGTCATATTGTAAATCGGGATTGCTTTTACTGATATAATTAGCTTGAAGATTTTCAGTCTGACCGCTGTGTCTTCCGCCTTCGTAACTTTCTCCGTCGGCAGGTCCGTCATCGGCAACAAATATCATGTTTGATCGCCATATATCATCTGAGGAGGCAGTCTCGTAATGCTTGATTTTATCAACAACCCAGTAACCATCATCAGGATTATCTATAGTTACCCTTCCGAAATTAATATCAACCAACAGATCATCACCATCAATCAATGCAAAATAATCATCGGTTGCATAGGCTTCATGAATTTCACTGTAAGCATCAATATCATGCCTGTAAGTTTGATATGCAGGAATATAATTTACCTTTTTTGTGGAAATATTTCTGTAATCATAGTGACCATCACCCCAGAGTACAAGATATTTCGGTTTATTAGTCCGGCGATGGTAAATATTTATCAGAAAATCTCTGATTGCCGTAGGGTCAGGAACTCCTGACGAAAACTCATTATAGATATGTTCTGTGCTGAAAACTGCCACGTTTTTACCGCTTTGCAGCTCTCTGTACTCCTTGAATTTATTTGCAGAGCCTAATAAATCTTTGTGTGTTATAACAACTATATCTATTTCCTCATCATTATCTCGAAGGTTAACAATTTCAATTGCTTCAAGTTTTGGCTTACTCGGATTGGCTGCGATAAAAAATCGTTTGAAATAGTCTGAGTTTAATTCAGTGACAAATGAGAACATACCGCCTGTTACAGCTTTATTTGTCAGCAGTTTCGGATTACGTATGTCTGAGACATCAAATCCATAAATTTCGCCATTGAACCCGTTAATGCTGTATTCTGTATTTCCATTCAATTCGTTGTCAGCAATAATATTGATTTTATTATTAATGGCAAAAAAACTTCTCGGATAGCTTATTTCATAATAATCGAAGTAACCGATAGATGATATCAAAGCATTCTGATACTGTAATTTCAGAATACTTCTGTTATCTGATGCTATACTGTTTGCCGGCACTTTTGCGTTTAGAATTCTTCTGTCTGCCGAAACATAAGAATATTTACTCCACCCGGTAAGTGAAACTGAGCCGATTGGCTCATTATTCTCGTAGAAATAGAAGAAACCCTGCGAGAGTGATTTGTGAGCTACTGCGATTCTATATTCTACTTCGCCATTTCTGTCTAAGTCATGCAACATCAATGGTGGCAACGGAGTCGAGAAGAAACTTCTTCCAAACCAATCACGCCCTGCACCAGGAGAATACGGATTGACGATATCCTCGTCAAAGAATCCATATTCCCTATAAGTCGTCGGACGATTTGCGATTTCACCTTCCGGAATAGGGAGAGCTTCAGCACGTTTACCGTCAACACCGCCCCAGGTAATTAAATAATAATTTTTCTCGCTGTAGAAATTTTTATAATGTCTAATATTTTGACCGCGTTTCTCAAATCCGGTAACAGATGCTCCGTAGAAAATTATGGACTCTACCCCACCGCTACTGTTAGTCTTGACGATAATCTCCTGCTCATCCATTCGATTGTCTAAACCGTCACTTACACTTTCGCTCAGCGGAGCACCACCTTTTCCGAAGATCTTTACCGTGCGTGCTAATTCGGAATTATTTGTAAATCCTATATTCTGCAAGTCAGAGCCGTCAATCTTGTAAACTCCTTCATCAATGATTTCAATCTTAGCCCATTGTCCGTTAGACAACTTATTCATGACATCATCTTCACTCTGAAGTTCTTCCAATTTTTTTGTAAATTTATCACTGTAAGCAGACCAATTCTTTCCCATTTCATAGTTGAGGACAGTCAAATAATTGAAGTCGTTGACATTACTGATGAGCGTAGCATGTGAATTGTCAAAAAATACTTCTATTTCTAAGGTGTCAATTATTACAGCAGTATAGTTATCACGACTATATCTAAACGGGTTAATCCACAGAGAAGCTATGTGTTGCCCGCCGGATACACCTTGATAGACAAATTCTACAGCTTGCCTGTCAGGTATGACATTATTTATAAAATTATCTGAATAATCTTCCTCGGCATTGAATATATAAGCCGGAACAGGAAGCAGGCGTATGTCATCATGAATTCCTGACACATTTCTTTTAACTTTATATCTAAAGGCAGTAGGAGACGGCACAATAAAATTAACTCGATTCGAGTAAAAAGGGAACTCATTTATTTTAGGGAATGAACTGAAAGCATATTCAAACTGAGGCACCTCGTACTCAAGACCACTTGCGTCAGTCAGTCTGGACATATCATGGAATTGTGAGACATACCTAAGCAACATAGAGTTTTCATCTTGTCTGAGGATTTCAAAACCGTTCTCGGAAAATCCGTACAAACTTGCTGTTTGGGTTACAGCAATCATCAACAATAGAACACAAAATAGTTTACGCATAATATTTACCGGTTAAAGAAACAGTATTCTCAAACTAATAACAAACAAGATACGGTTTTGTTACCAAAAATCTGAATATTTTTAAAACACAGTATAATTTATGCAATAACTAAGTCTTCCTTAAAGTTGATTAATGATTCTTTCAAAGTTTGGAAACGTTTCAAAAATATTATATTTTATATGAATTACAAATTTATTTCTTTTTTAACAACATTTTCCTGATAGATTCAATACTTCTTTTTTCGTCATCTTGGTAATGTTGTAAAATCTTATCTTGCTGTGGATTAGGTTTCGTTTCAATTGCCGGAGTCTGTTCATCAATATTCTTCAAAATCGGCGAATCCGAAATCAACATATCCAATGTATCCGACTTATTTTTCTGAGAACTTTGATTATACTCTTCTGATTCTATTTTTTCACCTCGGGCAATCATTGCGAGCTTGTCTTTACCGAAAATATCGAGTAGTTTGTCATATATTGTTGCCCTCGTAAATGGTTTTGAAACAAAGCCTGCAGTACCGCCTTTTACTGCTAATCCTAAATTTTCGACATCCGACATTGCCGAAATCACAAGTAGCGGAATATTCTGAGTTTGTTTAATTTTCTTCAATATTTTCAAAATCTGATGTCCGGAAAGTTCCGGCATCATTATGTCAACAATTATCATTGTCGGTTGATGTTCAACAGAAAGAGCTATTCCGTCGAAACCGTTAGATGCCAAGTAAGTAACTTTAAAACCGTAACTTTGCATAGTTTTTGAGAGGATTCTCTGCATCCATACATCGTCATCTATTATAAGTACCGAATATTCTGCCATAATATAACCGTTACATGAAAAATCAAATTAAAATATAAATTAATTTATTATTGTGAATTTTTTATCGTCGAAAAATTAACGACTTGAATACTTTCACTGCTGTTAAGCGACTTTGTAAAGTTATAACCTGATTTACTAATTGCGGATTTCATTGCTTCAAGCTCGGTCTTTGCAGCCTGTCTATTAAGCTCTATAATCCTGTCGTAAACTTCTTTTCTGTGTACCGGAACTGACCTTGGAGCATTTATACCTAACCTTACAACCCCGCGGTCATAGCTTATGACGGAAATCTCAATCGAATTCCCGATAGTTACTATTTCTCCTATCTTCCGTGATAATACTAACATTATTTACTTGTTACTGCCGATAATAAAATTTGTTGAATACTTGTCTGTTGACAAAATAATCTGTCTTCCTTCCAAACTGTCCGAATTTAATATAATCGGTGCTTTCATGTTTGCCGTCATCTGATGATTTTCATCTTCGAGGGTTACAATTGCAAAAAATACATTCTTTTCATGGCTGAATATTTTCCCCGGATTATACTCAATATCCAATAACCAGGGTGAGAGCATGGGGAATCCGATATCAGGCTGCTCTATACTGATAAGCCACTTAAAGGGTTCGGTTTCCTCTTCACTTATTAATACAAATTCTCTTAAATCCTCAAACCCAAGAATTCCCTCCGGGAAATTGAATATGAAGTCTTTGCCAACCTTAATCTCACCAAAATGCAACGTAACTATTCTACGCTCATCAACGGCTTTATTCATAATTTACTACATCCTGCAACAATTCTTATGCCGAGTCAAAAATTAAAATGTAAAATTAACAAAAAAAATTGTTACCTAAAAATTATATTTAATAAATTTCGATATTTTTTACTTCTAAAATATGACAAACAATCATATTATGATGTCATTTTTCATATCCTGAAACCGTAGGGGATTCCGGACTTAGTTCCTGAATAAAGATGTCAACACGTCTGTTTTTTGCTTTACCTTCATCTGTAATATTATCTGCTATCGGTCTTTGTGCACCATATCCTCTAATCACCAAATTATGTTCCGGAACTCCATTTTTGATTAAAAGATAAGCCACATTTGTTGCTCTTGTCACGGAAAGATGCCAATTGGATTCATACTGAAATGTACGAATCTTATCTGAATCGGTATGCCCGTCAATAAATATTTTCAAATTAATTCCTCTCAGCACACCGGATATTGAATCCACCACTGACCTTCCCTCTTTTTCAACTTCAGATTTTGCTGATTTAAATAATAAATTTTCAGAAAGAGAAATTTTCAGTCCATCAGCGGTGCTGTCAATTGTTAACTGCTTCTTTTCAATGAATGGAGCCAGAGTTTCTTTTGCGATTTCACCTATTTCGCTTAAATTCCTTTGAGGGGCGGGCGGCAAAATCGGTTCGGGTATTCCTTTTCTGTGTCCTTCGAGCACACCGTCACCGCCTTGCAGTACCTTGTCGTCTTTGCTCTTGAAATACTCCGAGAATGCTGCTGAATACTCCCTGAATCGTTCAGCATCAACTTGCGAAGTTGCATATAATATCACAAACAATCCGAGAAGTAATGTGATCAAATCGGCATAGGTTATTAAATACCTGTCTGCACCGGTATTATGCGTCGAACCGTGTTTATTATGTTCTTTCTGCTTCAAATATGATAATTCTCCAATTTGATTGTCAAACAAGTTAATGTGTTTGCGAGCAAATCATTGATTATGTCCGGTAAAGTACGCGATATGTCATCAGCTTGTTCATCAATGTTAATATCGTCAATTCATCATCAAAGTTTAATGAACTTTTTAATGTATGCAAATAGAAAGATAAATACTGTATAGATAAAACAAATAAGAGCAAACCAATCTCCGTATTCGGAATACAAAGTCATATCCTTCAACAAAGGAATTTCGACAAACAAGCCTGCTTTGGTGTATTGAGGAAGACGACTTATTGTTTCACCTGTCGGCGATATTAACCCGGATACTCCGGTATTGGCGCACCGTGCAATATACCTCCTGTTTTCAATTGCTCGTACTGCAGAAATCAAAAAATGTTGCTCAGGACCGGGAGTATAGTCGTACCAAGCATCATTTGTAATGACTGCTATAAATTCTGCTCCATTCTTCACGGTACGCGATACAAACTCCGGATAAATACTTTCTATACATATCACGGGTCCAAGAGAAGCAGAGTCTGACTTCATACGCACGGTCAAATTTTTCTGTTCGGTACCGATTCCCCAGGAGGATACTCCGACACCCCATTCAAACCAAGACTTCATAAACATCAAATATTCTGTATAGGGAAGTCGCTCTGCCATTGGTGTAAGCCTCATTTTCCTGTATGATTGAGGTTTTGTCTTGTCATTAGGATTAATAAGAATAGAAGAATTGTATGGCTCATAATACAAGCTTTCTTCGTTTATATCTCTGCGGGCAGTTATTGGCTTATTTTCATAGTTAAAATATTCTATTTCCGCAACACCGGTAAACAATGCGGCATTTCTTATCGCTACCCAT
>JBAYPL010000011.1:0-22515 GCA_041677745.1 Kapaibacterium sp. (SeqCode) | reverse complement strand
TAATCAGATTTGATAACTCACCTGTAAATGCTTCCGGTTTTGAGACTTTCAGGTACTGTTGATTCATCCAATCCAATTTCTGAGTGTCAAATACAGCACCACCCTTGTTAACTTTCTCCAAATTAAAAAATTCAATAAGCTCATCAATAGAATATATCTCTCTGTCACCTGTTGGATTCCATCCTAAGAGTGCTATAAAATTGACGAAGGCGTCTCTCAAATAGCCCTTTTCCTTGAAATCCTCTACTGCTACCGAGCCTTGACGCTTACTAAGTTTCGATTTGTCTTTATTGAGTAATAATGGAAGATGTGCAAATGCCGGAATATCCCATCCGAAACAGTTGTAAAGCAAAATATGCTTTGGAGTGGACGGCAGCCATTCTTCGCCACGAATTACATGTGTTATACCCATCAGATGGTCATCTACTACGTTTGCAAGATGGTAAGTGGGGAATCCGTCAGACTTAATCAGAACTTGATCATCAATATCGTTTGTAGAAACCTTAATAGTACCTCGTATCTCATCGTGGAATGTTAGATCCTTGTCAATGGGTACAAGCAGTCTTATTACATAATCCGTGCCTGATTCCAACAGTTTTTCAGTTTCGTTTCTGCTTAAAGTGAGCGAATTTTTCATGGCATCGCGGTTATACTTCGTGCCGAAAGTATCTGAATTTGACTGTCTCATGGCTTCTATTTCTTCAGGCGTATCGAAGGCAAAATATGCAAAATTATTCTTAACCAGCTCTGAAGCGTATTTTTTGTATAATCCCAATCTTTTCGACTGTATATATGGTCCATAATCACCGCCTGCGTCCGGTCCTTCATCATATTCAATACCTGCCCATCTGAGAGAAGTCGTCAAATTGCCAATAGCATTTTCTACCAGACGAGTCCGGTCAGTATCTTCAATTCTTAGTATCATTTTGCCGCCGTGTTTGCGGGCAAACAAATAATTGTATAAAGCGGTTCTCAGTCCGCCTACGTGCAGATAGCCTGTAGGAGAAGGCGCAAACCTGACTCTGATTTCCAATTTTTTACCTTTATGCACTTGATTAACTTACATATTTACAAAATTAACATAAAATTGCAAATTAAACATAATAATTTAATAACTAAACCTACTTCTTCTTACATATATGTAATTAATTATTTTATTTATTTTACCAAATCCATTGCTTTCGGATTCAACCGGTAATCAATACAAAACAGATAAAAATGTATAATCTAATTGCTTGAAAATAAAATGATTTTTTAATTTTTTTGGAAATACCTGAATAAACAGTTAAATTTGTAAGTTGTTTTTGAGCAGAATTCAAAAAAGATGATTAAGATTGATATATCAGGCATGGCAGACGGAGAATATGAGTTTGATATCAGCACACCTATCGGCAAGATTGAGTGCGTGTTTGATGAGTTTTTCGGAAATGTCGGCGTGAAAGTCAGAGTAATACGGCTCGGAACAAGATATAACTTAAAGACGCATGCCGAAGCAATAGCGCGGCTTGAATGTGATCGTTCATTGAGGATATACGAAGAAAAGATTGCAACAGACTTTGAGTTGAGCTACCGTGCTGACACGAAGCTATATTTAGAAAGTGGTAGTCATGGTGAAAATGATAAAGAGATAATTATTCGTGAAGATTTTAAATATATAGATATATCACAAGAAGTGATGGAGCATCTGGCTTTGCAGTTGCCCATGAAAAGGCTGGCACCCGAATTCCGGGACAAGGATATTGAGGAAATATTTCCGGAGATACGTATTGCAGGAAATAATGACGGTGCAGAGCCTATTGACGACAGATGGTCGAAATTAAAAGATTTGAAATTTAATTGATACATATAAGGATAAGAAGAAATGCCAAATCCAACCAGGAAGTTTTCTAAGTCGAGACGTAACAAAAGACGTACTCATTATAAAGCAACACCGATGCAGACTTCGGTATGCCCACAATGCAGTGCTACCAAACTATCACACAGTGCTTGCCCCGAATGCGGTTATTATAACGGCAGAAAAGTCATAGCAGCATTGTAATACAAATAATTTAAGGCTATGCAGAAAAGCAAGGTTAGAATAGCTTTGGACGTAATGGGGGGAGATTTTGCCCCTCATAATGAACTGAAAGCGGCTACCGGAATTAAGTCTAAATACAGTGATACCGTAGAGTTGATTCTCGTCGGCAATGAGAGTGTTATACGCCATGAGCTTTCTCAAATGAAAGAGAACCCTGACGGTTTTGAAATCTTGAATGCCAATGATGTAATCACAATGAACGATGACCCAACGGAGGTCCATCGAACTAAACGCGAATCATCAATATATCGTGGTCTTGAATATCACAAATCAGGCGGTTCCGATGCATTTGTTTCAGCTGGTAACACAGGTGCTATGCTTGCTTTGTCAACAATTCTGTTAGGACGCATAAAAGGTGTTGCCAGGCCTACAATCGGCACTTTTTTCCCTTCAAAGAAAGAGAAACCGGTGCTTATAGTGGATGTTGGTGCTACCCTTGAGCCAAGGCCAAGATATTTGTACGAGTTTGCAGTAATGGGCTCAATATATTACAAACAAATTGCAGGTGAAGTTAATCCCTCGGTAGCTTTGCTTAATATCGGCGAAGAAGAAGTGAAAGGAACGGAGATAGTTAAAAAAACCTATGCTTTGTTGAAAGACAGTACTCTGAATTTCATAGGTAATATTGAAGGTAGAGATATCTTCGATGCCAAAGCAGATGTAGTAGTATGTGACGGTTTTGTAGGAAATATTGTTCTTAAGTTCGCCGAGAGTTTTCTTGGAATGTTGAAGTCCACAATAAAAAGTTATTCGGAACAAAACCTTATGAATAAGATTAAGGTCGGATTGATGGTTCCTGTTTTGAAAGATGTTCTAAAAGCTTTAAATTATGAAATTTACGGCGGTGTGCCTCTTCTTGGTGTTAATGGTGTTTCTATAATTGGGCATGGAAGCTCAAGTGTTCTTGCTACTGAGAATATGATTCTTACTGCAAGAGATATGGTAAATGCAGATATTAATACTAAAATTGAAAATGCTTTGAAAAAATAAAAAGAAGAAATTTATATGTCAGCAACTATAACTTCAATAGCACATTATTTACCTCCGGATGTTTATACAAACGATTTTTTTGCCGGTTATCTTGAAACTACCCATGAATGGATAATGGCAAGAACAGGTATCTCCGAGAGAAGATTTTTAAAAGAAGGTGCTACTTCCGACCTAATAGTTCCGGCTGCTTTGGAATGTATCCAAAGACGCGGAATTGATAAAAATGAAATTGATTGTATTCTCGTTGCAACAGTGACGCCCGATCATAATTTCCCGTCAACAGCCGCAGTTGTCCAGAACAAACTCGGCATAAAGAATTGCTGGGGATTCGATATTTCGGCAGCTTGTTCCGGATTTGTATTTGCTATTGCGACAGCTGCTTCATTAGTGAACTCCGGAGCAGCTAAGAAAGTGTTGCTCTGCGGTTCGGATAAGATGAGCTCGATTGTGAATTTCAATGATCGTTCCCAAGCTGTTCTCTTTGGTGATGGCGCAGGTGTTTGCATCATTGAAAAATCCGATGACCCGGAAAAAGGACTGCTTGACCAGTTGTTGTTTATTGACGGTAACGGCGGTCAATATCTGCATCAAAAAGCAGGCGGCAGTGCTAAGCCGGCATCAAAGGAAACAGTCGAAAATCAGGAACATTATATCTATCAAGACGGTCAGGCAGTATTTAAAGCTGCTGTCGTCGGTATGGCTGATGTTTCTACTGATATTATGAAACGCAATAACTTGACTGCACAAGGTGTCACTTGGCTTGTACCTCATCAGGCTAATTTAAGGATTATCTCCGCTACGGCTAACAGAATGGGTATCAACCCCGAGCAGGTGATGATAAATATTGATAAATACGGCAATACCACTGCCGGCACTATTCCTATTTGTATTTCCGAATGGTTGAGCAAAGGCAAAGTAAAAGATGGAGACAACCTGATACTGTCCAGCTTTGGAGCCGGTTTTACTTGGGGTTCCATTTATTTGAAATGGCATACTAACGGAGTTATGTAAAATGAAGAATGCCTTATTATTCTCAGGACAAGGTTCCCAGTATGTTGGAATGATAAAATCACTTTATGATAATTATGATTTAGCTAAATCACTTGTTGACAGAGCCGATGAAATATTAGGTTATAAACTGAGTCAAATTTGCTTCGAGGGACCTGTCGAAAAGCTTAAGGAAACGAGATATACACAGCCCGCAATATTTTTGCATTCTGCTGTATTATTCGATTTACTCAAAGATAAAATTGATTATTCGGCTACAGCAGGACATTCTGTAGGAGAATATGCCGCTCTGTATGCGGCAGGCGTGCTGTCCTTCGAAGACGCTCTCAGTCTTGTAAGTCAAAGAGGACAATTGATGTTTTTTGCCGGAGAAACTCTCCCCGGTACAATGTTTGCAGTAATTAATTTAGCTGATGATAAACTTGAAAGCTTATGTCGTGAATTGTCCGAACAAGGAAACAAGGATATAATTGTACCAGCAAATTACAATTCACCCGGACAAATAGTCATATCGGGTTCTGCTGAGTATTTGAGAGCAAATGCCCATAAATTCAAAGAAGCAGGGGCAAGGATAGTAACTGAGCTTGTTGTAAGCGGAGCTTTCCATTCACCTCTCATGGAACCTGCTAAAAAAGAGCTCGAATCAACAATTAACAACATTAGTTTCTCCGAATCCTCTGTGCCTGTTTATTCTAATGTATATGCTAAAGCATTGACTAATGCAGACGAAATAAAAGCGGCTCTGATATCACAGTTGACCTCGCCGGTAATGTGGGCACAGTCATTGAAACAGATGCAAATTGACGGCATTGATTCGTACCTTGAATTAGGTCCCGGAAATGTATTGCAAGGTTTAGTGAAACGAACTTTAAAAGATGTTGAAATATCGGGTGCCGATAAAGCAGAAGATTTGCAAAAATTTAGTTAATTTAGATTTTTTTTACTAAATTTACATTTTTTTATAAGGTAAAAATATTGAAAGATAAAATTGTCATAGTAACAGGCGGAACAAAAGGTATCGGCAGAGCAATCACGGCAATGTTTGCCGAGCAAGGTGCTAAAGTCTATGCATTTGGAAGAAACTTGCCGGAAGACAAAAGTATATTTCATAAAGATGATTCTGTAAAAGAAAGAATAAATCTGTTAAGAGCCGATGTCTCTGACTTTGAGTCCGTGAGTAAGGCTATCGGCGAAGTAGTCAAGAAAGAAAATCGTATAGATGTGCTGGTAAATAATGCCGGTGTTACCAAGGACAACTTACTCATACGTATGAGTGAATCCGATTGGGACACGGTCCTAGACATTAATTTGAAAGGTGCTTTTAATTGTATTAAAGCAGTTTCAAGAACTATGATGAGTCAACGTTACGGCAGAATCATCAACATCGGTTCTATTGTTGGCTCCATAGGTAATCCGGGACAGGTTAATTACTCAGCTTCAAAAGCAGGTTTAGCCGGCTTGACAAAATCACTGGCAAAAGAGTTGGCATCACGAAATATTACGGTGAATTTAATTGCACCGGGGTATGTTGATACCGAGATGACTCAGAAACTAAGTGAAGAACAACGCGAATTTTTTGTAAATAATATACCTTTAAAGCGTGTAGCAAAAAGTGAAGAAATCGCTTCGGTAGTATTGTTTTTTGCCGGAGACGGTGCAAATTATATAACAGGACAGGTTCTCCATGTAGATGGCGGACTTGCGGTATAAAAGAGAAAATTATTTTTTTTATTTGTTCAATTAATGATTTTGGAGAAGAAAATGTCAGATTACAGAGCAAAAGTAACGGACATCATTGTAAAGAAACTTGGTGTAGAAAAAACTCAAGTAACAGATGAAGCATCATTTACCAAAGATCTTGGAGCTGATTCGCTTGATACGGTTGAGCTTATCATGGAATTTGAAAAAGAATTCAATATAACAATCGAAGACAGCGATGCAGAAAAAATCCAGACTGTAGGTCAAGTGATTTCATATTTAGAAGAACGTCAATAATTTTTAACAAAACGGCGGGTAGATTATGCCGAGATATAATTTTCCAAAGGTTGTTATTACCGGCTTAGGAGCGGTAACTCCTATCGGCAACAATCTTGAAGAATATTGGAACTCACTCATTCATGGAAAAAGCGGGGGCGCACCAATAACAAGGTTCGATGCTTCCGAGTTTAAAACGCAGTTTGCTTGTGAAGTTAAGAATTATGACCCAAGTCTGCATATTAATTTTAAAGAAACTCAAAGAATGGATTTGTTTACTCAATATGCGATATCTTCAGCATCAATGGCTGTTGAAGATGCAAATATTGATTTTGAAAAGTTAGATAAAGAGCGTGTTGGTGTTATTATTGGTTCAGGTATTGGAGGTATGTGGACTTATCACCACCAGCAACAGAATTTATACGAGAGAGGCGGTAAGCCCGACAGAATTTCACCTTTCTTCGTGCCTATGCTTATTTCGGATATTGCCGCAGGTCATATAGCAATTAGATGGGGTTTGAAAGGACCAAACTATGCTACTGTTTCTGCTTGTGCAACGTCATCACATTCACTTGCTGATGCACTGATGTTGATACAACGCGGTGATGCCGATATGATGGTTGTAGGTGGAAGTGAAGCTGTTGTCTGTCCGATGGGTGTTGGTGGATTTAACGCCATGAAAGCCCTGTCAACAAGAAATGACGACCCGGCTGCTGCTAGTCGTCCTTTCGATAAGGATAGAGACGGTTTTGTTATTGGTGAAGGTGCCGGTGTGCTTATTATTGAAACCGAAGAACATGCAATTAAACGCGGTGCTAAAATCTATTGCGAATTTGCTGGTATCGGATTGACTGATGATGCTTTCCACATCACTCAGCCGGCTCCCGGCGGTGAAGGAGCGGTCAGGTCAATGAGTCTTGCAATGAAGGATGCCGGAGTGAATCCTGAAGATATTGACTACATTAATGCACATGGTACTTCAACTCCGTTTAATGATAGAAATGAGTCGAGTGCCATCAAAACAGTGTTTGGCGATCATGCTTATAATTTGGCTGTTTCTTCGACCAAGTCAATGACCGGACACCTATTGGGTGCTGCTGGAGCTATTGAAGCAATTGCTACAACTCTGGCTATACATAATTCCAAAATTCCTCCGACTATTAATTACAAGACTCCTGATGAGGATTGTGATTTGAATTATGTACCTAATAAGTCAATAGATAAAAAAGTTCGTGCCGCTATCAGCAATACTTTTGGCTTCGGTGGTCATAATGCTTCTTTATGTTTTAAAGAATATAAAGCATAATTGATGATTGTATAAGGTGAAAAGTCTTTTCAAAAATATATATGATAACCTATTTGGAAGAAAGCCTCTTGATAGTCAAAGTATCAAAGAGGCTTCCAAACAAGGTTTTCCTTTGATTGGTTTTCTTGAAGTACAATTGAAGGATGAACTTGAATCCAGACTCGGAATCTCTATTGATAATATTGGCATTTTTGAGCAAGCTTTAACTCACCGGTCTTATTTGCAGGTGTTGAATCACGGGAAATTCTGCTCTAACGAAAGACTTGAATTCCTGGGTGATGCTGTTTTAAATATGATTGTTACCGATTATCTTTTTGCAAACCATATTAATGAAGCTGAAGGCTCGCTTACGAAACTTCGCTCCATGATGGTTAATCGTTATGCTTTGGCTTGTTGTGCAAAAGAATTAGAATTGGAAAAATTCATTCGCATAAGTCACGGTGCAGAAAAAAATCTGAAAAATGGAAGCGACTCAATCATGTCCGATTGCGTCGAAGCCGTTATTGCAGCGATATACCTGGATTCAGGGTATAACGCTGCAACTGATTTTGTCGTTAAAGTTCTGATTCCGATTATTATTAATGCAAGCATGCTCGAAGATCATAATTATAAAAGCCGATTGCTCGAATCTGTACAGAAATTCGGCAAGAAAGCACCTGTTTATGAAGTACTCGAAGAAACCGGTCCACCGCATAATAAGGAATTTTATATTGGTGTGGTGGTTGATGGCGAGATTAAAGGTAAAGGTAAAGGAAAGAGTAAAAAAGAAGCTGAACAAAAAGCAGCATACGAAGCGTTAGAAAATTTTACGAATTAAATATTTTTAAACCGGAAAAGAAATGGAAAAGTTGATTTTTGAAAAAAGCAGTCCGGGCAGAACAGGGTATTCATTGCCCAAATTAGCCGTTGATATGAAGGATTCATTAATACCGGATAAATTTAGAAGAAAAAAAGATGCAGAATTACCTGAAGTAAGTGAAAATGAGGTGGCAAGACATTTTCTACGACTGTCTCATTTGAATTATAATATTGAACAAGGTCTGTATCCGCTTGGTTCTTGTACTATGAAATACAATCCTAAAGTCAATGAGCTTACTTCATCATTTAGTGGTTTTGCCGATTTACATCCTCATTCCACTGATGAAATGGCTCAGGGCTCTCTTCAGGTGATGTTTGAACTGGGTGAAGCTTTGAAAGAAGTTACAGGATTGAAGGGAGTAAGCCTACAACCGGCAGCCGGTTCACAAGGAGAATTGACCGGAATACTGATGTTCAGAGCATATCATTTAGCTAAGGGTAATACTAAGAGAAATAAAATCTTAATACCTAATGCCGCTCATGGTACAAACCCCGCTTCTGCGGCAATTGCCGGATTTCAGATTGTTGAACTTGCCTCAAATGAGCAAGGTAGGGTGGATATAGAAGACCTGAAATCAAAATTAGGTGATGATACTGCCGGATTCATGCTTACTAACCCAAATACTGTCGGAATCTTTGAGAAAGAGATTTTGACGATAAATGAACTAGTAAAATCATCCGGCGGACTAAGTTATATGGACGGTGCTAATCTTAATGCTCTTTTAGGTATAGCAAGACCGGGTGACATGGGATTTGACTGTGTTCATATCAATCTCCATAAAACATTTTCTACACCCCATGGCGGCGGCGGACCCGGCGCAGGTCCAATATGTGTAAGTGACAGACTTGTCCCCTTCCTGCCTGTACCACAGATTGAAAAGAATGGCGACAAGTTCATTATGAATTACGACAAATCCGAGTCAATCGGAAAAATGCACGCTTTCTTCGGTAATTTCGGTATGTACACACGTGCTCTGACTTATATTCGTATGCACGGTGCCGAAGGACTCCGACAAATCAGTGAAAACGCAATTCTTAACGCTAACTATATTCGTGCTCTGTTGAAGGATAACTATAAGATGCCATATTCCGAGTATGGTATGCATGAGTTTGTTATAAGTGCCGATTACCAAAAAGAGCTTGGAGTAAGTGCTAAAGACATCGCTAAGAGACTATTGGACTATGGTTTTCATGCTCCGACTATTTACTTCCCACTCATCGTGCATGAGTGTATGTTGATTGAGCCAACCGAAACCGAAGCTATCGAAAATCTCGAGCAGTTCGCTGAAGTTATGAATATAATTGCAGAAGAAGCAAGAACCAATCCGGAGCTTGTTACAAGTGCTCCGTTGAACACGCCGATTAAAAGAGTTGATGATGCTCTCGCTGCAAGAAAGCTGAACATCAGGTGGCGACCGGAGTAATTTCCATTCAGCTTTATCAGCTAAAATATTAAATGGGCAGGCAGTTTTGTCTGCCTTTTTTTATGTATCTGAACGTCGGATGCCGGACTTAATAAAAATTATTAAAAACAAATATTGAGAACATTTACTATAAGTTCACTTCAACTAAAATACATATAAGATAATATTAGTCATGCAGATAATTATGGAGCCCAAGCCCAAATTATACCAAAGAAATCAGATATTTCCCAAAACTTAGAAATTATCTCAAAAATCACATCTTCATAAATCGCTTGACAATGGGATATGCTTTATTGCGAACTGCCGAACGATTTTTGAAGGATTGACAAATTACAGCATATATAATCATATAGTGGTATGTTTAGAAGACAAAGGATTTCCGGATAATTGATATAAATTTCATTTTAATATGACAAAAACAGTTAAATTTGTATTTCATAGTATTTACAAATTATCTAAAAAAGAATTATTTCTTGATGAGAATGGATTATAAAATTTTACAGGTTCTGTTAATATGGCAAAATTAAAAGCAAACAAGCCCTCGGGTACTCAAAAAGGAACAATCAGTAGTGAGTTTACACTGCTTAATCCGAAATACCAAGATTGGATATTCATAGGATTGATAGCGGTACTGGTTTTTGTTTTTTTCGGTGGAGTAGTAACAAGCTATGAGATTGCTGCATCTGATAATTTCGCATCCATAAGTTTTAGAAATTATCTTTCGGATGCTTCACAATCGGGCGAGTTTCCGCAATGGGTGCCTTACATTTTCAGCGGTATGCCTTCATACTCCTCACTTCTTGTAACAGGTGACAGGATTTGGGACTTTACAGCTGAGATATTCTTTGGGTACACAAGATTAATGGGCGCTATCTTTGGTAATGATTCTATCAGAGTTATACAGTTTTATATTATCTTCGGCATAGGAATGTATTTGCTCATGCGTGCCAAGAAACACGCAACCTATGTGTCATTGTTTACGGCATTGGCAGGGGTGTTTTCAACCGGAATAATCCACTGGGTCATGATAGGGCACAATACCAAACCAATTACAATGGCAGTGTTGCCATTCATATTTCTACTCATGGAAAAATTAGTCGAAAAATATAAGTTGATATGGGCAGTACTACTGATAGTAGCCTTACATCTTCTATTGGAATCAGCCCACGTTCAGATGATGTTTTACAGTGCTGTTGCAGTAGGAGTATATGTATTGTTCGAGTTAATCGGAAGATTTGCAACCAAGAATAATCCAATGAATATGGTCAAAGTAATTGCAACTCTTGTAGTGGCAAGCGGCATTGCTTTTTCATTGTCCTCCGACAGATATCTTGCCATTCAGGAATATACTCCATATTCTGTTAGAGGTTCAGCACCAATTACCGATACAGGTGGCAGCAAATCTGACGATCATGGTGGTAATTCTTATGAGTATGCTACTATGTGGTCATTCAGTCCACAGGAAGTCATCACATTTTTTGTTCCGAGTTATTACGGTTACGGAAAACTTCCGTATTCAGGTCCTGCAACTCGTGGAGAAGAGGTGAAACTGCCTACATATTGGGGACAAAAGGTGTTTGAAGACGTTCCGCCCTATATGGGTATTCTTGTGGTATTCTTAGCATTATACGGATTTATCCGAAACAGAAAGGACGTCTTTGTTCAATCCTTGCTCGCTGTTTCAATATTCATTCTGTTCTTGTCATTTGGCAATAATTTACCTATTATATATGATATATTTTTTTATTATGTGCCTTCGTTCAATAAATTCAGAGCACCCAGCATGGCTCTCGCCATAGTGCAATTTGCATTTCCCGTGCTTGCCGGATATGGCTTGTCTTCACTTATAAATGAATGGAAGGCAGGAAAACTACCGGAAAAAATAAATACAATTATACTAAGCGTCAGTGGTGCTTTCTTGCTTTTGGGATTACTGTTTGCGGCTTTATTTAAGTCTTCATACATATCTGCATTAAATAACAGTACTAATTCTACATTCCGAAATGTAGCTGATCAAGTGCCGGATTTGGCTGATTTTGTTTGGGGTGTTATGATTGGCGACTGGTTGATATTAGGAGCAATGCTGTTTTTGTTCGGAATTCTCACTGTTATGCTATTCAAGAATAAATTATCCTTGAATACTTATGTTCCCGTAATAATTTTAATTCTAATAGCGGACTTGTGGATTCAAGGTTGGAGACCTCTGGAAATTTCAGAAACTGATACAGTTAAACAATCTTTGCAAAAGACAGATGTCGTTGATTTCTTGCAAAAGGATAACTCGACTTATCGTATTGCAGATTTTGCTATGGCAGGCATATCACCGAATTTGCCGGCATATTTCAGACTTGAAAATATCGGGGGGTATCATCCTGCAAAACTGCGTGTATATCAAGACATGCTGGATGTAGCTGACCAAGGTTCCACAAATCAAGTAACAAATCAGTTCTTGTGGAATTTGCTGAATGTAAAATACATTGTAGCACCACAACAAATGGGACCGCAACCGGCTTTTCAATCACCTATGACAGGTTGGTTTGTATATGAAAATCCAGGAATGCTCCCTCGAGCTTTCTTCGTAGATAGTGCTAAAACCTTGCCGGCGATGGATATACTCAAAAATCTTAAGGAAGGTAATTTCAATCCGAGATCAATTGCTTACTTTGAGGACAATACCCCACAAAATATCCAAGCTGCTGATGAATCCGCTACAATCGAATTCATCGAAAGAAAGCACGAATCGGTGAAGATGAAAGTTAAAACATCAGGAAATAATCTGCTCTTTTTAAGTGAAATTTATTATCCTCTATGGAAAGCTTATCTGAACGGTAAAGAAATTGATATTCATAAAACAAATTACGCATTCAGGTCAGTTGTTATACCCGAAGGCGAGCATGAATTGGAGATGCGTCTCGTCGTCAATGGTTTCCAAACCGGCAAAACAATTAGTATCATAAGCAATATTTTGCTTGCTCTAATGCTCGCTGCCGGAATATTCCTTGAATGGAAAAGTCAAAAAAGTAAGTCTGCTGCTTGATTCTTCGGATTAAGAAATTTATTAATGCCCCGTGTATTTTTATTGCTCGGGGTATTTTTATTTTATTCACTTACAAGTTAAATTAAATAAAATCGTTATATATTAATTATTTAAATGAATATTAGTATTGATTATGCAGATAGATATTCCGGTATTAAGCAAGCGAACAAACGGTGATTTAGAGACTCACAGCACAAAATATAAATCTGAAAGTAAAGGTAGAAATGTTTATATCGAAACATACGGCTGCCAGATGAATGTTAATGATTCAGAGATAGTAGCAGGCATTCTTCAACAAAGCGGATATAGTATTACCGACATGATAGAAAAATCGGATGTAATTCTGCTTAATACCTGTTCAGTACGCGACAACGCAGAAGTTAAAATCGAGAAAAGATTACAGCACCTAAGACATTACCGTAAGAAAAAATCGAAACTTGTTGTAGGTATTTTGGGCTGTATGGCAGAAAGACTCAGAGGTCAGTTGATAGGTAAGCAGGATTTGGTCAGTATTGTGGTTGGTCCCGATGAATACAGGAAGGTTCCACAATTGATTGACCAGGCTATCGGCGGTGAAATGGGAATCGCTGTAAAGCTTAGCAAGGTCGAAACGTATGATGATATTATTCCTCTTAGAACCGAAGGAGTCTCTTCTTGGCTCTCGATTATGAGAGGTTGTGACAAATTCTGTACTTATTGCGTTGTGCCTTATACTCGTGGCAGAGAACGTTCAAAACCATTTACTTCTGTAATCAAAGAAGTTGTACAACTTTATGAACAAGGTTTCAAAGAAGTTACATTACTTGGTCAAAATGTGAACAGTTACAGTGATATTGAGAGCAAGGTGGATTTTGCCAAACTATTGGAAGAATGTGCTAAAGCTGTCCCCGAAATGAGGATAAGATACACAACATCACATCCTTATGATATGACCAATGAGTTAATCGAAACAATGGCTAATTATAAAAATATTTGCAACTACATACATCTCCCCGTGCAGTCAGGTTCAGATAGGATATTGCAGTTAATGAACAGGCATTATTCAGTGGAACATTATATCGAAAGAATGAATAAGATAAAGGAATTGATACCAAATTGTGCTACTTCGACCGATATTATTTCAGGCTTCCCTACTGAGACTGAAGAAGACCATAAGCAGACACTCGAACTTATGGAAATAGTCAGGTATGACGGTGCATATATGTTTAATTATTCACCAAGGTCAAAGACAAAAGCTTACATGATGGACGACGATGTTTCTGATGATACTAAAAAAAGAAGACTCAACGAGATAATCGAATTACAAAATAAGATTGCCGCTGAAATTAATCGAAATGAGCATGGCTTGATACATGAAGTTTTGGTCGAAGGACCAAGTAAAAAGAATCAGAATGAATGGCAGGGCAGAAGTGATACCAATAAAGTTGTGATTTTTGATAACAGTGATGGTTTGATTAAAACCGGTGATGTTGTCAAGTGTAAGATTAATAATTCTACTTCTGCTACACTCTTTGGCTCAATTGTTTGAATTTCCTGAATTCTTACCACTGTTCTGACAAATAGTCTGAAAGGATTTTATGACTCAATGCTCACGCATTATCGGTTAATTAAGAAAACTGCTGATAATGCGTGAGTATTTTTTATTGATAATGTATAAGCTATTTACAATCACTAAATACATATCTTATAAAATTAAGCGACAGCTTATTCACTTAGCTTTTTAATTCGCTGATAGCTAATGAATAACATCATTCTGCCACATAATCGTCATAATCAAATTGTATATTAATTATAAATCAAAACAAAATATGAAGAGCTCAAATTTAATTAAATATTTAATATATAGCCTGACTATCCTCCTGAATGTTCGTGCTGAATCAGCTGAAACATTTTTATGGCAGATTGACAATCCCGATAACAATGGAAGGGTGTATTTACTGGGCTCGATACATTTAGCCGACTCAACATTGTATCCTTTGCATCCTAATATTGAACACGCATTTGACTCTTCGTCAATATTTGTCCTTGAAGTTTTGATTGACCAAATTAATCCACTCGATTTGATGGACAAGATGACTTACAAAGATGATACTACGTTAGAATCTAAACTACCGGAAGATTTGTTCAAACAAGCTGCAGAGTTATTCGAGTCTTTTGGAATACAAAAATCAATTTATAATAAATTTAAACCATGGTTTGCATTGATAACACTTCAATCTGCATCTTATATGGAAGCAGGTTTTTCGCAAGAATCGGGTATTGACAGTTACTTCTTAGCTAAAGCACGAGACAGGAAAATGGAAGTAATGGAAATTGAATCTGTCGAAATGCAAATAAAGTTGTTGGATAAATTGGGTGACAACGTCGGTCAATATATAAAAACAGCACTTGCCGAGAATAATACTTCCGGTGACTTACTCCGAGAAATAATCGAAATTTGGGAAAAAGGTGACGATGAAGCGCTCGACGAAATCATGAACAGAGGCAGTGAAGCAGATGATTATCATGAAATCATGGAGGAATTAAATTATAATAGAAATATTGATATGGCAAAGAAAATTAACGAGTATTTGAATAATGACAAAACATATTTTGTTGTTGTTGGTGCTGCTCATGTTACCGGCGAAAAAGGTATTGTTCGAATACTTGAAAATAATGAAAAATACACTATAATAAGGTATTAGAAATATGAACTTAACAGGAAAAATCACACTTGTTACCGGTGCTTCAGCCGGTATCGGCAAATCGGTTGCAGAAGTTTTCGCTGCAGCCGGCTCGAACTTGATTCTCACTGCTCGCAGATTTGAAGTCATTAAGGAAATCGCCGCTAATCTGCAAGATAAATACGCAGTAAAAGTATATGCTTATCGAAATGATGTCAGAAGTTTGGATGAAGTTAAAAATTTAATTATGAATCTTCCGGAAGATGCTAAGGAAATTGACATACTCGTCAATAATGCAGGTCTTGCAAGAGGGTTAAGTAGGATTCAGGATGGTGATATTAATGATTGGGAAGAAATGATTGATACTAACATCAAGGGATTGTTGTATATGTCAAGAGCTGTCTTACCCGGCATGGTAAAACGCGGAAGAGGCATGATTATTAATGTTGCCTCGATTGCCGGACGGTCTGCTTATCCAATGGGAAATGTATATTGCAGTACAAAAAGTGCAGCAAAAACTCTCTCGGAAGCTATGGCTATTGATTTGAATGGTACAGGTGTAAGGGTTTGTAATATTGACCCGGGTATGGTTGAAACCGAATTTTCTTTAGTACGCTTCCATGGTGATGCTCAGAGGGCAGACGCTGTTTATAAACAATTCAAACCCTTGGAACCTAACGATGTTGCCGATATTGCACTGTTTGCCGCAACTAGACCTCAGCATGTGATGATACAGGATATTATGGTTACTCCAACAGCTCAGGCAAATGCAATGATTGTTGACAAAAAATAATTTTGTAATTGACAAAAATATTAGTATTTTTGTAAACTTGGTTTAGCCAAAGTGGAGAGGTGGCAGAGAGGCTGAATGCACCGGTTTGCTAAACCGACGTAGTGGTAACATCCGCTACCGAGGGTTCGAATCCCTCCCTCTCCGCACTTAACGTAGTAAGCCCTTGTGATTAATCGGATTGCAAGGGTTTTTCATTTGTTGACGGAGGAGTTTTTATGATAAATAAAATTATGGAAGCTTGGGTAAATTAAAAGTAACTGTTACTTGCATCAACTTTGACAATAATAACTTGGAAAGAGTAATAAAGCTCCAATAGTAAACAGACAGAAAAAATGTTTATATTTGTAATTTACAAATTAATCTTTGGAGCATATTAGGAATATCAAGTTCATTAAAATTTTGGTATTAATATTATAAATAATTACTAATATCACTTTTAGTTTGCAGCACCAAACATCATTTTGGAAAAATATTATACGCCGGATAATCACAAAGAAATTACAGCTCCTTGTTTATATAATGATTGAGATAATTAATATCTTGAATATAGCAGTAGCAAATCTGTAATATCCCAAAATGATGCATTGATATACAAAAACTGATTAATCTCAGTGAATCAGCATAAAAATGATAAAGATTATGAGATAAATACAGTAATCAATCGAAATCAATATTCTGATGAAAGTACAGTTCACGACTCTCTAACTCATAACAAGCAAGGTATCCCAAACCTTGAACTTTCTTGTGATACACGCATCCTGCATCAAGTTTGATGATATTTTCGTTCAAAGAAAGTTTAACCTTTTCGATTGAATAAGGAGTATGACCAACTATCAAACGCCTTGCTCCAATCGGTTCCGGAGAATACTTGTCACTTCGAATTGTCCTCATCTTTGGAGTTGCTTTTAGAGGATTCGAGACACTGAAATCCAGACCTGCATGAACTATAATAAAATTATCATTCATTATATAGTGTTTACTGTCGAAAATCAGCTCCAGATACTTATCGTCAATAAATCCCGGATGGTAAACCTCAAAACTGTCCAAAGTATTTTTACCGCCGTTCCTAAACCAATTTTTCATAGCCTTTGAGTCGTTCAAAGAATCAAGTAGCATCTGTTCGTGATTACCTCTGACAATACTTATATCATTAGAATTATCTTTCAATTCAAGAACAAAATCCATTACATCTCTTGAGTCCGGTCCTCTGTCAATCAAATCACCAATGAATATCAGGTGGTCACTGCTTGTAATGTCGCAAACATTCAGTAAAAGATTTCTGAGAGTCTTACTGCATCCGTGAACATCACCAATTACAAAATGTCTGTCAAACATAATTTACCTACTTCCTTTTAATTTTAGCTGATAGTGAAAATACAAGCTCCGATATTGCTCTCGGTAATTCATATAGAGGGACCTTTTTGCAATTAATTCCGGTTCCTATGACTGTTGACGGCATTGAAGGAGCTATACATGTCGTCGGGTCTTGAACTATGACTGTACCCTTAACTCCGGCAATTTTTACTGCTCCCTGCGCACCGTCACGTCCCAAACCTGTTAATACAACAGCAGCCGAGTACTTACCATAAGCCTCGGCGGTACTCCTGAAGAGCGGCTCTGCTGAGGGCTTGACAAAATTTTCCTTTGGTCCGTCATCGGGTATAATCATATAAGTATCGCGTTCCACGCGAATATGTTTATCTCCTGGAGCAATATATATGTTTCCAGTTTTTATAAACATCCTGCTTCTTACTAAATGTACCGGCATACCCGATTCTTTGGCTAATCGTTCTGAAAAAGTTTCGAGCATCCATACAGGTCCATGTTGCACAATCAAAAATGCAGCATTATTCTTCCATTCGATATTTTTAAAAATATGAATCAAGGCTGGTGGACCGCCGGTACTCGATGCAATAGCTATACATGCATGAGGGGGTTTAATATTATTATCATTGTCATTGTGGGCTGAATTTATAATTTGGGGAGCAAGTTGATGTTGTCTCTCGAGACCATCACGCAATCTAATAACTAAATCATCAACATTGACAGGCTTACTGATAAAATCATCGGCGCCGGATTCTATGGCATATTCTTCCGAACCTTCCGTTACCAAAGCCGTGATAAGAATAATATACGGGGGTGGGTTGGTGTTCCGTCTAATGTATTTTATCAATTCAATGCCATCAGTATGGGGCATCATCCAGTCAGTCAGAATAGCATCGAATTTCTCGCGTTGAAGATGTTCTATTGCAAGACTTCCATTCTCAGCAACAACTACATCAAAACCCGACTTCATCAACAGTCTTTTTAGAAGCAATGCACCGATTAATTCATCTTCAACTATTAAAATCTTCTTCATCACGGAATTCCAATTTCCATCAATTAATTACAAATAATATGAAAAACGATATTATATTTATGCAAATTTAATTGATTGGTATATATAAATCAAGGAAAAATGAAAAGATTTGTATAAGGGGGGTAAAATAATCTTACACAATAATTAATAATCATCTCCACCGGCTTGTGCTCTGTTAATATCTTCTGTTTGCGGTACTATTTCAGGTTGAGTAATGATGACAGGTTTTTCTTCGATATATGAAGCAAGTTTAAGTACGGCATCAACATAGGCACTCGAATTATTGTAATGAAAAACTGCACTCCTTTTTTGCTCGTCAGATTCGCCCCAGCCGTTTGATTTTAAATAATTAGCGACCGAAAACACAGCATCCGGCAGAGAGTACAGATTAATTTTTCCGTCGCCATTGCCGTCAACTGCCCAAGAGATATAGCTTGAAGGAATAAACTGCGAAATGCCGAAAGCACCTGCCCACGAGCCTTTAAGCTCAAGAGCTGACACCGGCGAGACTGCATCCAACTTCTCTAAAGCTGCAATTTGTTCGACAGCCCAATTAGATTTCTTCAATGACCTGTCGTGTATTTTTTTCTCTAATTCAGAAAGTTCAGATGACGAGCCCTTGAATTTGTCGTGCAAATTCCTAATATTCATATCAATATACTGCTTCTCACCGCACATTGCTGTTGAGAGATACACACTCACGACATGGCTGTTTCCTAAGTAATTCCCGTGACGTGTTTCGACCCACAGGACAGAGGCTATTACTTCCTTCGGGACATCATATTTCAATTCAGCAAGCTCAAGCAAATCCCGATTTTCTTTTAAAAAATTCTTTGATTTTGAAATAGATAGTTTGTTGTAGTGACTTGAATAATCTGCTTTGTTAAGATAACCTGTTACATTGATACGTACGAATCTTTCGTCAAATTCCGTTGATGAGTGATTGATGATTTTCTCTATGAATTGTTTATCAACACCTTTTTCCAATAATTGTGTAATAACCGGTCTGAAAAAATCATACTTATTCATTTCAATCAGAATCTTATCCGATGACAGTGATATCTTCGATGAAGTCATCACAAACGTCGTCATAACAATTACTACAACACAATATTTACTCTTGACAAACATTAATTCTTTATGCTTTATTTATACTAATATATAGACAGATAAAAATGAAAAAAGTTACAACTTGCCTGTCTGTATATACATATATAACAACATGATGGTCGGATTATTGTAAAGATACCCAAATTTTGGGGATAATAGACAGAATATTCTAAATTGATTTTATTTAGTTTATAAGTAAGTTGTACGAGCCGGATACTATATTGTCAAATGAAAATCAGTTGTTTAAAAAGAATGTAGTGTTTATAAGATTACTAAGATAATTTCTGATACTTATTAGAAATTGACTAAAAGTTAATGATTTGACCTATATCGGGTGTTATTAGTTTAAGTTTATCTTTATAATCTGAATTGTAGAATTTATGTACTTCCCGATAAGGATCACCAATAGGCTCATCAGAAAGGTCAAAAGTCCCGAAGTGCATGGGTATAAGATTAGTTGCTGACATATCGTTAGCAGCTTTCAGTCCATCAGCAGGACCCAAATGTGCCGGTGACATGAACCACTCGGGTTTGTAAGCTCCAATACCTATGATGGCGTAGTCCACGTTGCCGAACAGCTCTTTAACTTCTGCAAAATGACTGCCGTAGCCTGAATCTCCTCCGAAGTATATTGACAGAGTATCGGTTTGTATCATAAATGCTCCCCACAGTCTCTTGTTATTTGCACCCAAGCCTCTCGAACTCCAATGTCTTGACGGAAGATAAGTAATTCGAATCTCTTCATTTTCCAAATTATATTGTTGATACCATCCGGATTCGATATAATCATTACCGTTCAGCCAATCATTGATGTATTGCCCAAGCTCAAGACCTGTTAATACCACAACTTTGGGATTGTTCTTTACGAGGAGTTTAATACTTTCTTTATTTAGATGGTCATAATGATCATGGGTTATCAGTATATAATCAACACCTGTTAACATGTATGGATCAAATGGTAATGACGAATAACGTTTCATCAATGGAGACGGAGTTGTGAATACAGGATCTGTGATTAGGAGCTTCCCTTTTATTCTAAAAAGAAAACTCGCATGACCAATCCAAATCATACCGTCTTTGTCAGATTTTAAAAATTCATCGGCATTTATTGTTTTCAGTCTGAATGTATCATTCATCTTTTCCTCCTTTTGAGGATTCTTTGATAATTGCCACTTGATAGCTCGTGTTATATCATTTGTCATTGGACATTCGTGGTTTACATATAAACCATCTTTGTCCAAAGGATTTCCGTGCCAATTCTCTTTGACAAATTTTAGTTCGGGATTATATTTTAACCTTTTGTCGTCGGTGAGAGCTTCAACCGTTAAAAAAATTGCCAAAACTGCAACAACTGATGATAGGATTAACAACAATATTTTATTCTTCTTTTGATTTTTTGCCATACGGGATATTTTTCTTGTTATTAAGTGAATAGACGTAATCATCAATGAATAATTGCTTTTTTCATCTATTGTAAAAGCAGTCTGCATCCAGACAAATTGCCGATTTTTAAAATCATTTTATTATCAAAATATAAAACTGATGCATAGTTGTGTTTTGACAAACATTAATAATCACCAGTGATAACATAAGCTGCTTTAGTATTTAGATTATTTCTAAGAAAATCAATATCCTCGGGAGTTTTTGAACAAATCAAGACCAAACCGTTATCAGGTGTGAGATTTAGAAGTTCTATATCGCCGTGTGAATCACCGGCAGTTATAATCGGTTTGGCATCATTGCCGAAAAGTTCTCTGAAATTAACTGCTTTCCCTTCTCGATAAGTTACTGTCCCGCTGATTCTGTCAGTAAATAAATCTATATATTCGTCACTTACTTCTAACTCGGTTTTGATGCCGCGTATATAGTCAGGTTTAAGTTTGAATAGTTTATCGCAAACTGTTCTAACCGCTATGTGCGAACTCGCTGAGATTACTGAGATTTTCCATTTCGATAATTTCAGATATGTCAACAAATACTGCATTTCAGGTATAGGTTTAGGTATTTGCATACTATACTTGATACCGTCTTCTTCGAAGTCAAAGTAATTAGAATTACTTTTTAATAGAGCTGATGCAGCCCAAACAATAGTCTTTACATCCATACCTTTCATAGTGGTGACAATGTCAATATAAGCATTCCTGTAATTTTTTACCGCCAGCATATCCTGATAGTTACTCCACTTGAAATCAAAAGAGTAGCCACTTGAAATTAAAAAGCAAAATATTGCATCTCCAATATCTCCTTCAATCAATGTGCCGTCTAAATCAAAAACAGCAATTTTTTCTTCGTCATCAATACCGGATTCTTCAATTCTTGTTATAATTTGAGCTGTTTTCGGGTTGATTTTTCGGATAATTTTTTCTTTGTAAATTTCGATATTATGAATCATATTTATGTTTTGGATTATTGATACAACAAAATTTAACGAATGAATACAAAATAATTTGAGTTCGGGCTTAAAGATTTGTAAAAAGTCCGAACTCAAAAGATTAAATATACGAAATTTATTTCAGAAGCATGATTTTACCCTTCAACCACTTGTCCGGCATATATTGATACATCAGGTAATACATTCCGGAGGGATATTCGGAAAGGTTAATTGTTATATCCGACTCGGATTTAGGCTCTAATCTCATCAGAATTTTTCCTGTAACGTCGGCTATAAATAGTTCATGAGGGATACCGATATATTCAATATTCAAATCACCGTAAGTAGGATTAGGATAAAATTTGAATCCTTCGCCAAATTCAAGGTCTTCTGCAGAAGGTCCGGTTTCGGGATACTTGACCATCGTAGTGTCTGATTCTGCTCTGTCTTGGTTGTAATTACATTCAGGATAATAAGAATATTGATAAACCAATCTGACGATGAGTTGTTTCAGAGTTTCTACATCAAATTTATCTGTGCTGGGT
>JBAYPL010000010.1:0-22596 GCA_041677745.1 Kapaibacterium sp. (SeqCode) | reverse complement strand
AAGGGTCTCAGGGGTGCCTCAGTGACTATTGAAGGTACCCAAAAAGGAGCTGCTGTCAGGTCTAATGACGGAAGCTATGTGATTAACGGTATAGTCGCCGGTGAATATACCGTAAAGTATTCATTTACCGGAAGACAGACCACAAGACTCAAGGTGAGAATTTCAGCCAGTATGACGACGAATCAAGATGTTACTCTTCGTGACGAATCCATACAGATGGAGGAGTTGATTGTAACAGCTCAACGCGAACAAGTTGTAAATCATACTGAAATCGGCTCGTTGGATAAGAAAAACAACGAAGACATCATAAACACTGCACGAGAAGGAATAGGCGGAATCATCAGCTTGAGTGCCGGTGTTATCCAATCCGGTTCAGGCTTCTCTATTAGAGGCGGTCGTGACTCTGAAACAGATGTCAGAGTTGACGGTATATCCGTAGGTAATGCATTTACAGGCGGTTTCGGTGTGTCGGGAGCAACCTACTATCCGATGGTATCGTCATTTGCTACAGAAGAAGTTCAGGTAATCAAAGGCGGATTTCAGGCTGAATACGGTGATGTAACTTCCGGTGTCGTTAACTCTGTAGTGCAGACCGGTCGTGATGACAGGTATGATGGATGGATTCGTTGGAGAACCGATGTGCCGGCATTATTCGGAAGTCAATCAACCGGAACAAGAATCGAACGCGAAGGCAATCGTTTCAGAGCTATTGAAGAAGGTGAAGGCGCTAAATGGCAAGGTTCTAACGAACACACCTTTGAGTTCGGCACAGGCGGTCCTTTGCCGTTTATTCCAAAAGGAAATACTTTCTATTTGACAGGTCGTTATTTTTACGAATCAAACAGAGATGCAAGTTACAAGATCAGCGACCCTTGGGGTAATAACTTAGGACAAAATCCCGACAACGGTTCATGGGTAAGAAACTTAACCGGTCGTTTAAAATTTTTGGTAACCAATGAAGTACAATTGACTTTAGGAGCAATGTACGGTGTATCAAGCTTTGAATTCTCGAGCTGGTCATGGTTATATGCCAACAGAGAAGGATATGTTTATGATAAAAATGAAAACGGTGATTTTAATCTTAGACGAGATTTAGATGGTAATCCCGTTACAAATGGAATGAAAGAAAGATTGTTTAAACAAAATGTTCTTGATAACTTCGTTATTCAATACTTTGCGTTAATAACACACACTTTAAGTCCTTCAAGTTTTTATGAAGTTCGTATTTCACATAATACAAACAATGACTATTCAAGCAGAAGAAACGGGACCGATGGTCCGAGCTTCTTTAGCGGCTGGGACATGCAGAAGCCGAATGACGATTATATGATTTTGAATAATCGCCTTGTTCCGGGTTCCGATAAAATTGTTGACCAATATACTCCAATCACAGCTACTTCAAATACATCTGACGGATATCTAAGATTAAATTTACCACAAATAAATCCTTTAACCGGATATTATGAAGGTCAGGCAAATGCTTCAGGTTCTTATAATCCATGGGGTATCCCTAACTTATTTGCTACCTCAGGTTCCGGAGGGTTTAGTTTTAGAGACGGAAGCAATTGGACAATTGACGGTTCATACACACAGGTTATATCTACCGGTGAATTTTATCATGACTTAAAATTCGGTTTTCAAGCTTCTATTTTTGAAATGTACAAACACTCGAACAACAACCCATACGACGGTAACCCGTTTTTTGATGTATTCGACGACGGTAGATTCGGCGGTAATTTATATGCCGACAATGATGTAGTAAGAGATAGGACAAACAAACCATATACACCACTGAAGTTAGGAATCTTTGCACAAGACCAGATAACATATAAAGGTATCATCTTCAGTCCGGGTATTCGTTTTGACGTATTTGATCCAAATGCACAATATAGAGTTAATCAAATCCCATTCGTGTCAATCAGAGCTGATTCGGGATTTGCTGACGCTTCAGTAAAAGTACAGGTAAGCCCGAGAGTAAATGTGGTATATCCTGTAACAGAAACTTCAAACATCAGATTATCATATGGAATGTACTTCCAGATGCCTATGTTGCAATACTTATATGATGGTTTTGCAGTGGATATTCTCAGAGGTTCCAATATCTTAGGTAATCCAAACATGGATGCACAGAGAACAAACCAGTATGAAATCGAATATAACCTTGGACTTACTGATGACTTAGGTATATCAGCTACAGCATTTTACCGTGATATATATAATCAGCTCGGTATGCTTTACGTGCCTGCAGTACCGGACCCATATTGGCAATATACTGTTGCTGAATACGGTTCATCAAGAGGTATAGAGCTTAATTTCAAAAAGCGTCCATCAATTGGTGAGAATTTCGCATTTGACTTAAACTATAATCTTGGTTATTTAACAGGAACTTCATCAACCCCGACCTCAAACTATAATATTACTATTGATCCATTTACAAACCTTCCAACATTTCCAATGTCAGAATATCCAATGCCGAATGACATTCGTCACTTCTTCAAAGGTAACTTCAGATTTTATTGGTTGGAAGGACAGGGTCCATCAATTGGGGGTCTAAATGTACTGGAAAATACAGACCTTGTATTTACAGCAACTTACCGCACCGGACGTCCTTTCACAAGAACAGACAGAAACGGTGCACCGATTGCTGAAATCAATTCAGACCGTCTTCCTTCGATTTGGGGACTTGATGCAAGAATTTCAAGAACTATAGCATTAAAGAGCATTTTCGGTGAAAGTGCCGGTAACACATCACTACAGCTTTTCGTTGACATAAATAACTTGCTTAATATGACTCCGTTTACATCAGTATATTCAACTACCGGTGATCCGCTGGATGATGGACGTACATTTGATCGTCAAGTCGGTGACTTTAGCAGTATAACATACTATAAAGAAGCAGCTTATGAGAATCCTTCAACATTTGCTTCAACACAGTATGATGCTTATGGTGACAGACTTTATAATGAATTATCTGATTTTGACGGAAATGGTCAAGTTACACAGGCTGAAGTATTTGAAAGTTACTTTAAATATATTGACAAAGTCATCCAGTTCAGAGGAAACTTCATGATTCCGAGAACCATTTATTTTGGTATGATGTTCAGATTCTAAATAATGCGAAAAAATTTTAAGAATAGAATTGAGGATTTTATTATGATAAGATTTATCAAAGAGGTGAAGAATCCGCTCATGGCAATGATAGTTCTAATTGTCTTTGCTGTGTCAGCTCTTCACTCGGCGACAATAAATACGCCGAGTGATGAAAAGGGCTCGGAGTCGGATAAGAACCGTACTTCTTTGCAAGCCAGGACATACACCGGTGTGTTTGACTTGCAAACCAACTCAGTGAGTAATATTGATTTCTATACTACAAATTATGGTATCTTCGGTTTCGATATTGCTCGTTCAAGAGGTGGCGGGTATTGGCCACGAGGCTCACAAAACCAGTACATTTTTGCCGGTGGTTTTTGGTTTGGAGCAAGAAAATACAGAGAAAGAGCTAATGATACGGTTACTTACGTAACAATAACATATAATCCAAATTCAGGAAAGGGTTGGTTTGTTCCGGGTAGAATTAATTACGGTGGTCCGGGCAACTTAGAGACCCCTGATGAGGATTTAGTAAACAACGATGAGAGATTTCGTTATAGAACATACTTTTCTACCGACTTTAATCCCGGTACAGGTCAGCCGATACAGTCCGAACATACTTACAATTGGCCTATTTGGGATGCTTCGGAAAATGTCGAGGATACATTAAAGATTGACAGATATTTCGGATTGTACATACCCGAAGTTGGATTGAGAAATACTGATACCTACCAAAAGGGTCCGGCTTTCATATCCAGCGAGGATATTTTCTCGACTTACAAAGATACTGACCTTAATTTCTATGAGGGTGGTGTAGCTGCCCGTCGTGAAAGAGGTTATCCTTTGAGATTACAAGTTGAGCAGATGATTTACTCTTGGGGATTTGGTGACTATCGTGACTTTATATTCTTGAAGTATGAAATCACTAATTATTCTCAAGATACATTATGGCAGTGCTGGTTAGCTCCTGTAATGGACGTGGACATAGCAAGATCTTTGCAAGCGAGCTTTGGTGCAGGTAATGACAGAACTAAATTCTATGATTGTGATACCACGCTCAATTTAGCAATCCAATGGTCAAATACTGACCGTGGTGAGTTTGGACACGGATTCGGTTATTTAGGTTTCAGCTTCCTTGAATCGCCTGCCGTAACAAAATACTATGACACTACAATCACTGTGATAAGAGATCCGGATTCCGGTGAAATAATCAGAGTTGATACAACAAAGACATTAAGACCTTATAATCCGGCTATTGATACTATTCAGCCAAACTTTGTAAGAAAGGACAGCAAATATTATCATCATGATGACCAGCTTGGATTAACAACTTTTAGAAACTGGTCAATCGAGTTTGACCCGCAAGAGGATGAGCAGAGATATCAATTTATCTCTTCAAAAATCCGTGAAGGCGATACTGGACCGGGTGATAAAAGATTCATGATGGCTACCGGTGAATTCAATATGAGACCGGGTGATACTGCCCGTGTTGTTGTAGGTATCATACTTGCTAACGGTGCAAAAGGCGGAGAAGTTGACGGCTCATGTGAAGACCTTGCAGAGCTTGACAGAAAAGCACGTTTTGCTCAAACAGTTTATGACAATAATTTCAGAGCTCCAACTCCTCCGGACAGAGCTGTGATTAATTTAGTAACTCCATTGAATAATGGTGTTGTTATCCAATGGGACAGTACTTCTGAAATGTCACTTGACGTTGATGAACGCGGATTGGATTTCATGGGTTATAACATATATCGTTCAAGAAGACCTAATCTTGACGGATATTCTCCAAACATTGAAGATGGTACGGCAGAATATCCTCTCGGACGTGGTCCTCTTGGCTGGAAACCTGTTGCTGCTTATGCACTAAACCCACCGTTTATTAAGTCAGAGAATAGAGCAGGATTAGATCAAGATGATTTAACAATGCCGTTGATTGATGACTTCAATATCGTTGGTCCATATACCGATGAAACAGGAAAAATAATTGACTCTATGGCTGTACGTATTATGCGTAAAGGTGTAGGTATGTCAGTATATGATAATGCTCCGGGTATCTCACGCATAGATACATCTATTTTCTATTCTCCATGGGGGCAGGATTGGATGAGAATACTCCGTGAGGATCCTAAAGTCAAGTTCGAAAATAATGGTTCTATCAGTACTACATATTCACCGAACTTAGTTTATACATTATCTCCTGCCAACAGACACTATATCTTAGACAGTGTATTAATCGGTGTAGCTTATTTGAATAGAAGTTTGTTGAAGTTTAATCCTCTTTTGTATCAAAAGAAGGTTTTGAACAGAGCTAACAGCTATTTTACTTATTTGGATTCTCTCTTCCCGGATTGGGTAGTCGGTGAAAGAGTCAGAAAATTTGACTCTACAGAACAAAAAGAAGTATGGATAAGAGCGACAACCGACTCGATTTATATTAAAAACTCGGTCAAACGCGGCGAGGTTAACGGTCAACCGATGATTATGGTTGAATGCTGGGTACCACGTAGAGTTGACCCGGTATTAATTAATTATTCTGATACACTTCACTTAGAAGAAGTAAAAGATTCTTTGATGACATGGATTAAACAAAGTCAAGTTAGAATGGATTACCCAAGTTATGAGGATCGTTTATATACTCGTGAAAGTGTGATAGCTCCATACATGAGATGGAGGACAAACAACAGAACATTCACTGATATTGGCGACGATAATAGAGACGGATGGATAAATGCGGATAAAAATCCTGAAATCACCGAACGCCTTCTAAACAATATCGAATATTATTATAAAGTGCTTGCTTATGACGAGGGCGATTATTCGCAACCGACAGAAAGTAAGACAAATATGGCATCAGAAGGTTTACCTAACTTTACAACAGCAATTCCATCTGCCGCACCTGCAAATGAATTAGCCGAAATAGAGGTTATTTATGTTGACAGTGCCAAAATCGGTGGTCTTTATAATTGGAGATTTTTCTCAATTGATAATGACCGTGTATTACAGAAATTCTCAGGAGATACTCTTGAACTGACTATAAAACCATTTTGGGATCAGGTACAGCTGACTTTATCCGGTGAAACACCCGGTAAGTTAGGATTCTATAGATCACTTGCTACTTTAAAGAGCAGACTCACCGGTGACACACTTTATTACGGCTTGTTCAATTATGAAGCACAGCCATGTCAGCTGTCTTACTACAATTTGTTTACGGAAAATGCAGCTTCATTTGTGCTCGCAGACTCCGTTGTGATTGATACAATAAGCGGTAAAGAAATTGATTTCGGTGTAGGAACTGCTAAAGGTATTGTTACCAGAACAGGTAGATACTTCTCTGGTGATTTCTCTTACCCGGGTTACTGTTATTCAAGTGATTGGTTCCCGAATGCGTATGGTATGTTAGGATTTAGTTTTGACTTTACTATTCAACAGTTCGCAGGTAGATTGAGAGCCGATACAATTGAATATGCAGAAGGAGTAGAGTCCACAGTTATTACAGCAGGAATCAGCGATAATTACAGCAGAATTACATCGGGTAATCTTGACTATGTTATGCTTACCCAACCGGTAGCTTTCAATTATTCAACTCTACAAATGATAGACGGCAGCTTTAATAATGGTCCCGGTATATATGAAGTTGAGTTTCTTCCGGGCGGTGTAGAAGAAGCTACGTTTGTCTATGATTCAGACGCAAACGGTAACAACCCGAATATTGAAAAAACATTCGATGTACCTTACTTGAATCTACGTGTTAGAAATATAATTAATTATTCAAGACCAGAACCCGGTACAAGTGATTCAGTATTAGTTAATTATCCCGAAGAAATGTCTTTTGTACATTTAAATCCTTCAGACCCGCCGAGTAGAGTTACACTTTATGATGGTGTTCCTGATTATCTGAATGTACACTCAAGACCTTTCAGAACGCCGGATCCGCGTAGTCTTGCAAGAGATGGCAGAAGCACAGATGAATTCATTGGTAACTATAATATATTTGCCATTGGTTATGCAGCATATTCTGACAGATATTCTCGTTCAAGTACAAATGCTTTGAATTTAAGAAGACAATTTGTAAGACCTAAAGGCAACATGGGTATGAGTACCTTGGTTGATTACAGCGGACTTCAAGGTAAGTATTACTTAACTGCAGTGTCTAAAGACAAAGCCGATACAGTTGACTTTACAAATATGGTGAACATTGGCGGTACTTATTTCGCTTTTGATTTCTCAAATAAAGGAAGTACAGTAGGGTTTAATACTAATGTACTGACATGGGACGATAAGAAGTTGCCCGAATTTAATATTTGGCAAGCTCGTAACTTCAAAGCAGGTGATAAGGTTTATCTTAAAACATACGGTGGTGCACTTGGACTTCCTATGCCGGATGCACAGGTTCATGCCGCTGTAAGTTCAAAACCAGAAAACGAAGACTATTTGACAGACGATTTGATGGAACAGATTCAAATTTCACCGAATCCTTATTATATTCATCATCAAGCTGAGAAATCACCTTATGATTCCAAGTTGTTCTTCTCAAAATTACCGGCACGCTGTACTATAGACATTTATACAGTAGCAGGTGATTTGATAGCTACTTTAAATCATGACGAATATCAAAATGACGGTGCTCAAGACAGACATGCTGTCTATGTATGGGACTTACTGACTAAGAATAGACAAAGAATTCAAAGTCAAGCTTTGATAGCTGTTATTACAGCTCCAAATGGTTCTCAAACCGTTAAGAATTTCAGTGTAGTTGTTGGTGGATTCCGTTTAATTGAACAATAATCAATTCAGTCAGTACCTCAAATATAGAGGTACTGACTGATACAATTTGGAGATGAAAATGAAAAAAATATTTATAATGATTCTTGTTTTATCATTGCCCTTAGCATATACAAATTCAAAAGCAGTGGATGAACTCAGTGCGTTCGGTGCCTCAGCCGGTGAATTTACAAAGATAGGTGCTGCCGGAGGACAATTTCTGAAAATCGGTGTCGGAGCTCGTGGTAATGCTCTCGGCGGTGCATATACCGCCGTGACCAATGACTTGTCATCAATATTTTGGAATCCGGCCGGCTTAGCTGAAATAAACACTATGTCTGCAGATTTTTCATATACTCAATGGTTTGCTACTTATTCGCATAACTTTGGTGCGGTTGCGATGCCTATTGGTGATGGTTATACAGCGGCGGTTAGTTTTACAAGTCTTTCCAGTGGCGATATCAGAGTAACGACTGTAGAGCGCCCTGAAGGTACCGGCTCAGTATATCAAGTAAATGATGTGGCTGTTGCTGCTTCATTCTCAGGATATTTGACTGACCAATTTTCGTTCGGTGTTACTGTTAAATATGTTCAGAATGCTTTCTCGTCTGTATCTGCAAACGGCTTCGCTTTTGATATAGGAACAAAGTATGATACCGGTATTCAAGGTATTAAACTTGGCTTTTCTATGCACAATTTATCAACTCAGCAGCAGTATGACGGTACAGATTTGAGAACTTCAAAGAAGTTGAACGAATCTCTTGATATGGCTCCGCTTGATGCAACTTATTTGGCTTATCCCTTTAACCTGCCTATCGTGTTCCGTGCCGGTATTACTACCGATATAATCGAACAAGATGAACATAAGCTGTTAGCTGCGGCTGATTTCGTTACTTTAACAGATGTTGCTGAGCAGTTTATGCTTGGTGCTGAGTATGTATGGAATGATTTTCTTGCCATCAGAGGCGGATATGTGTTCGGACAGAGCCAAATGGGTCTTTCAGGCGGTATCGGTTTGAAATATTTTGGTGGCGCGTTTGGAGGTAGTATTGATTATTCTATTAATCCTACTACAAGTCTTGGATTGGTTAACAGATTGTCTGTTGCATTAAACTTCGGTTCATAACCAATATCTTAAGCGTACTTTGAAATAATATATTGCCGTCAGGGTATATCTGACGGCAATTTTTATAAGCAGTAATTCGTTATATAAAATCAACGGTGATTGTATGAAGAACTTCATAAAAATAACGCTTTTAATTATGTGTACAAATTTTCTTGTATTTGCCTCTCCGGCTGAAGAAGATTTACAGATTGCTTTTGATGCGGCTACTTTTCATCTGAATGATATTGAAGCTCGCTGGGAATTGTATTACACTGCTCCGGATAATATGCTGACTTATACAAAAACAGAAGATTCGGATGACCTCATGGGCAGTATTGAAGTTAGTATGAAAATCCTCACAAACGGTATTGTGATCAAAGAAGACCAATGGAAAATCAACAACTATATCAAATCTACTGAAGAATTGAAACAGAATTATATGTTCGGTATCCGTACCTATGATTTAGCCCCCGGACAATACCAAATTCAAATCTCCGCTTACGATGTATTTTTAAGAACTCGAACTGTCGAGTATGTTAAAGATATAATAATCTCAAAGTTTGATAAAATGCGAATTAATCAAAGTGAGATTATTCTCGCTTCTTACATTGAAAAGATTGAACAATCACAGTTTAAATTGGATTCACTCTATATTAAGGATGATTATTATGTAATACCTAATCCGAGAGCTGAATTCTATGGTAACGAAGCAAGATTGATAGGTGCTTATTATGTATATAATGCACTTAAATTTTCAAATGGTCATTTTAAACGGAGTTACAAGATTTACGATAACCGCGGTTATAACATATACTATACCGCTGATACGTGCAACAAGCCATCAGAAGCTATTCTTACTACATTTAATTTACCTCTTGATACTCTACACTCCGGTGTATATTTTATGTCCGTAAGTACAGTCTATCCTCTTGAGAATCCTGTAGATTCGATTACTTCTACCAAGAAATTCTTTTACTATGATCCTTCTAAACCTCCTAAAGCCGGTAACTTATTCACTGAGAACGAAATGTTCGAAAGAAGCGAATTCAATGCTATGAATGAGGAACAAACGGATATTGAAATCGCTCAAGCTCAGATAGTAGGTACAGCTGACGAAATGTATCAAGCAAAATCACTGACCGAGCTAAAAGCTAAGCAACGCTTTTTATTTAAATTCTGGAGAGCAAGGAATACTGATACTAATTCTGTATTTAATGAAGCCAGAAGAAAATTCTTACATAATGTTGAGTATGCAAATACATACTTTACCAGCGGTATGATTCGTCATGGTTGGAATAGCGAAAGGGGTAGAGTACTTTTGAAATACGGAATTCCCACAAGAAGAGAAATGCATAATAGCACCGGTGAAGAAAGACCTTATGAGGAGTGGTTCTATGAGGATGTTCAAGGTGGTGTACATTTTTACTTCGTTGATATGTCTTATGTAGGTAATTTTATTCTTGTCCATTCAACTGCTGTGAATGAACCTTATTTCCCGGATTGGTATGACAGTTATGTACCTTCCGGTCGCGACAAAAGGATTGAAAATGAAATGAAAAAGGAAAGGACCGGAATGCCGTACCAAAATCAAATACAGAGATGAGATTAATTGATTATATTTCACATTACTTTTTGATGTTGCTAAGTGCTATTTCCTCACGATTATCAATGAAATCAAGGAATAAACTCGGAAGAATGTTAGGAGGAATCCTACAGAGACTGAGTAAGGAAAGAAGGAATGTTACATTAAGGAATTTAAGTGAAAGTTTGCCAAATTTAAGTCCGGCTGAGCATAATAAAATTTGCCGAAATTCTTATGATAATCTTGGTATAACATTGGCTGAATTGCTTGCTTTTCCATCAATGAGTGAAGCAGATTTCAAGAATTATGTTAAGATTACCAACACAGAACTTGTCGAAGAAAAGATAAAATCAGGTAAAGGAATTATTTTGCTGTCCGGTCATTTCGGCAACTGGGAACTAATGGCTTATGTTGCCGGACTTGTCTTGAACTTACCTATTACTATAATTGTGAAACCACAAAGCAACAAACTGTCAGACAAATATCTTAATAAATTCAGAACGCAAGGCGGGAACAAAATTGTTCCTATGAGCAATGCTGCTCGTACCATACTTCAAGCTTTGAAAAAGAACGAAGCAATAGCTTTACTTGTTGATCAGAGTGCTGACTGGCAGAAAGATGTTTTTGTTGATTTCTTTGGCAGACCTGCTGCTACTTACGAGGCTCCTGCTGCTATTGCATTGAAATACGGTTCTCCCATAATAACCGGTTTTGCTCACAGACTACCCGACTGTACTTATTTAGTCGAGCTGAAAGAATTGGATTACTCGGATTTGGATGACTCACACGAATCAATAATTGAACTTACTCGTAGGCACGTGAAAGTACTGGAAGATAACATCATGATGAACCCGGGTTTGTGGTCCTGGCAACATAAGCGTTGGAAACATGAACCTCCGGAATTGAAGCAATGAGACTATCAAATTTTAAAAATATAGCAGTTTTTCATACTGCCTTTATTGGTGATGTAGTTCTTTCTTTACCCTTCATACAAGAGATCAAGAATAATAATCATTCAGCGAAAATTACTTTCATTACTACACCTGCTGCCAAAGTCATAACACAAGTTTGTGATGCTATTGACGAATCTGTAGTATTTGATAAGAGAAATGCTCATAAAGGATTATATGGAGCAAAAGTATTTTCAAATTTCTTAAATGAATATGGATTTGACTTATATATTTGCTTGCATAAATATTTCCGTTCATCATTGATTTCATCAATGATAAAAAATTCTTATAAAATTGGATTTAATGATGCAGTGATGCCTTGGATATACGATAAAAAAGTCAAATATCATAGAAATATTCACGAAATTGAGCGTATTCTTGAATTTTTGAAAGTGTTTGATATTAAACCGAAACTAAGCCTAAAGGATGTTGTAATTTCAATCGGGGATGTTGATGTTGACGTAGTAAATAAATTATTGGCAAGTACTAATAATTACATAGTAGTCTCTCCGGGCTCGGTATGGGAAACTAAAAGATGGACAGAAAGCGCTTTCATATCATTGATTAAATTATTTCATAATGCGGGAATTAATGTTGTATTGACCGGCTCAGAATCAGAAAAAAACTTGTGTGACAGGATCTCCAAAGCTAGTGACGTACTTAACCTTGCGGGAAAAACTAATTTAGCACAGACGATTGAAGTAATTTCAAGAGCAAAACTGATTATTACAAATGACAGTGCACCGACACATTTAGCCGGCTTGGTAAATACGCCGACGATAACGATTTACGGACCAACTTCACCAATATTCGGATTTTATCCAAGGTCTGACAATAGCTCAATAATCAGAAATGAAACTCTTCCATGCTCTCCATGCAGAATTCATGGCGGGAAACGTTGTCCAATCAATACTCATGAGTGCATGACAAGCATAAAACCCGAAATAGTATTTGAAAAGTCTATGAATATTCTCAAAGAGTTGTCACAATTTTAGAATAGTATTGCGATTGTAGAAAAGAAGAAAAAGGCGATGTACTGATTATCAGATATTGAAATCGTACATCGCCCCTTATGTTACCAACAAAAATTAAACAGATGGTTTACTCACATACTTAGTATGGAGTAATTTGTGAGACAGATGGCTCAATGGTTTCTCAAAATATTCACTGTATATCTCCAGAATATCAGGATTTTCGTGAGATTTTCTAATCTCTTTGCCTTCATCTTCCCGATAAATAGCCTCAATACGTTTCTCACGAACCTCATCTGTAGTGAATCTCGGCTGACCACCACCACCGATACATCCTCCGGGGCAAGTCATTACCTCAACAAAATGAAATTCCTCACCATTTCGAATTCTATGGAGTAATTGGGATGTGTTACCTAATCCATGAGAAACGGCAACCTTTAATTCAACACCATCGAGAAATGACCAATCAGGTAAAGTACCTTCAATTTTCAAAGATGCAGTTTTAATCCCACTCAAACCCATCAAAGGTTTAAGGTGCATTTTTTCTGTAGGAAGCTCACGACCTGTTACTATTTCATACACGGTTCTGACAGCAGCTTCCATGACACCGCCGGTATTGGCAAATATATCGGCAGCACCCGAAGATCTTCCAAGCGGGTTGTCCATTTCACTGTCCGGAAGTTTTGTAAACTCAATACCAGCCTGATTAATCATTCTTGCAAGTTCACGGGTAGTAAGGACATAATCTACATCACGGTATCCGCTTGAGTTCATCTCGGGTCTTGCAGCCTCATACTTCTTCGCTGTACATGGCATAACAGAAACTACGACAATATTTTCGGGATTAATGTTGTTCTTTTTGGCATAATAACTTTTAGCCACAGCTCCAAACATTTGTTGAGGCGATTTACAAGTAGAGACATTTTCAATAAATTCCGGATAAAAATATTCCATATAATTAATCCAGCCCGGTGAGCAGCTTGTAAATTGCGGAAGAGCGCTATCGGCAGTATTTGTGAATTTATCCTTTAGACGCATCAAGAATTCAGTACCTTCTTCCATAATTGTTAAATCGGCAGCAAAGTTCGTGTCAAACACTTTATCGAACCCGATTTGTCTTAATGCAGTAACCATTTTACCAGTTACGAGGGTACCGGGATCATAGTCGAAACATTCACCCAAAGCTGCCCTAATAGCCGGAGCCGTTTGCACGAGAACAATTTTATCCGGGTCATCAATAGCACGCCAAACAGCTTCAATATGGGAGTTTTCAGTGATTGCACCAACCGGACAAACAGCAACACATTGTCCGCATTGAACACAGGCGACAGTATCAAGGTTCAGTGCAAATGCGGGACCGATAACCGAGTCAAAACCGCGTCCCTGTGGGAATAACGCACCGACATTCTGCATTTCATTACAGACTGTTACACATCTACGACATTTAATGCATTTCCCGTTATCTCTGACCAAAGCAGGAGTAGAGTCATCGAAGAGATGCTTTGCTTTTTGTCCCTCGAATCTTACATCTTCAATACCCAATTGTCGGGCAATTTCTTGTAATTCACAATCATCATTTCTATCGCAGGTCTTACAATCTCCGTCATGTTCCGATAATAAGAGTTCTACGACCATTTTACGTGCATCTCTCACACGTTTTGTAGCAGTGTAAACCTTCATTCCTTCCTGAACCGGTAAGGCACAGGAAGCAGTCAGTGAACGTGCGTTCTTTACTTCGACAAGACATACCCTGCAAGCACCTTTGGCTTCGTGATTAGGGATATGACACAAGGTAGGAATTTTTACTCCAATCTCGGCTGCAGCCTTCAAGACTGTTGTTCCTTCCGGAACTTGTAATTCTATGCCGTTTATAGTTAAATTTATCATTTTATATCTCCTTTATCAATGTCCATAATCACATCTTAAACATCTTTGTGCTTGACGGGTTGCTTCAGCCTCAAGCCATGGCTGTTCTACTTCATTAAAATTATGCTTCCTTCTTTCAATTGGAAGTAAGGACATCTTACTTCTCTGATAGCTTACCGGTTCGGCATTAGGGTCGAAGAATGTATGAACAACTTTCTCTTCTCTCCAGAATGCATTATTTTTTCCGGTAAGGAAGGTATCTATTCCGACAGCTGCCTTTTCACCGGCAGCAATAGCTTCTATCACGGTCTTCGGTCCTTCGGTAGCACAATCGCCTCCTGCAAAAATCCACTCTACCGATGTTTGACAAGTTAAAGGATCTATGATAATATTACTTTCGGCATTCATATTCAATTTAGTACCTTTGTAGATGAGAGATGTATCAAAATCCTGTCCTAATGCCATTATAACCTGATCGGCTTTTATGACGAATGACTCCTTGTCATTTACTGGTCGTCTTCTACCGGAATGGTCGAATTCACCCAGTCGCATTTTATTACATTTGACACCGGAAATTTTGCCGTTTTCAATAATTATTTCTTGCGGATTAGTCAGAGCATGGATTCTTATTCCTTCTTGTAATGCTTCTTCAATTTCCTCAGCGTAGGCTGGCATTTCTTCGAGACTTCTTCTGTAAATAATATTCACAGTTTCAGCACCCAGTCTTATAGCAGTTCGAGCGGCATCGAAAGCGGCATTTCCACCTCCGACAATTACTATTTCATTTTCTACTCTTACTGAACCTCTGAGATTATAAGTTCTGAGAAAATCCATAGCTTTAACTACAAGGGGATGTTCTTTACCGGGTATATTTACCGATACACCTTTGGGAGAGCCAATTGCAATGAACAAGGCTTCATATCCCTGATCATGTAAATCTTGAACCAGAAAGTCTCTACCAAGTTTCTTGTTAGTCTCGATATCAACTCCTAAGTTTTCAATCATACGTATTTCTCGAGCGAGAATCTCTCTTGGCAACCTGTATGCGGGAATGGTTTGTACAAGCATGCCACCCGGTCTCGGTTCCGACTCGAAAACTTTTGGTTTATATCCTAATCTTGCCAGAAAATATCCGGCTGTCAATCCGGAAGGACCTGCACCGATAATTGCAATTTTCCTTTTTGCATTGATAGGATTTTCTCTTACTTCAGGAATTTGAATTGTAATTTCCTGATCTACCATAAATCTCTTTAAAGCACGAATAGAAACAGCGTCGTCAATACCGGCTCTCCTGCATTTATCTTCGCAGACATGGAAGCACACTCTTGCACATACAGCAGCAAAAGGATTTCTTTCTCTATGCAACTTCAATGCCTCTGCATAACGTCTCTCACCTATCAATGAAACAAAACCGGGTATGTCAACATGAGCCGGACATGCGCTTTGGCAGGGAGCTCGAACCAAACCGTGACATACTCCTGCCTCACAATGCTTATTTTTAATATGTGATTCATATTCATGTCTGAAGTAACGAATAGTAGATAATACAGGATTAGGAGCAGTTTGTCCCAATCCGCATAGTGAGGTATCCTTAATTTGCTCGCCCAGTTCTATAAGCAGTTCAATATCACCTTCTTTACCTTTTCCGTCAGTGATTCGTTCTAAAATTTCCAGCATTCTCTTTGTACCAACTCTACATGGTACACACTTACCGCAAGATTCTTCTTGCACAAATTCTAAGAAGAAGCGAGCAACATCCACCATACAGGTATCTTCATCCATGACTATCAATCCACCGGAACCCATGATAGCCCCTAATTCATTCAAAGATTCATAGTCAAGAGCAACATTCAAATTCTCTTTCGGGATGCAACCACCGGAAGGACCTCCTATTTGTGCCGCCTTAAACTTTTTACCTCCGGGTATTCCCATTCCAATATCATAAATAAGTTCACCTAACGAAGTACCGACCGGTACTTCGACAAGACCGGAATTGTTAATGTTTCCGGCAAGAGCAAACACTTTAGTTCCTTTGCTGTCATCGGTACCGATACCGGCAAACCAATCACCGCCATTCAGTATTATTTGAGCAATGTTAGCCAAAGTTTCGACATTGTTAAGAACACTCGGCTTTCCCCATAGCCCTTTTTCAGCAGGAAATGGGGGTCTTGGTCTTGGTTCACCGCGTTTACCTTCAATGGAGTTCATCAAAGCGGTTTCTTCACCGCATACGAAAGCACCGGAGCCCATACGTATTTCTAAATTGAAGCTGAAGCCGCTTCCAAGAATATTCTCACCTAACAAACCATAATTATTCGCTGATTCTATAGCTTTCTGAAGTCGTTCTACAGCTAATGGGTATTCTGCTCGAACATAAACATATCCCTGTGATGCACCTATGGCAAATGCTCCGAGTGCCATACCTTCAATAATTGAGTGTGGGTCACCTTCGAGAAGAGAACGGTCCATAAAAGCACCAGGGTCTCCTTCGTCAGCATTGCAGAGTATATACTTTTCTACAGAACCGTTTTTAGCGGCAAATGACCATTTCATCCATGTCGGGAAGCCGGCACCGCCTCGTCCTCTTAATCCCGACTTTCTCATTTCTGTTATTATATCTTCAGGTGACATGCTTGTGAGAGCTTTTCCTAAAGCAGAGTATCCGTTAACTCTGATATAATCTTCAATACTCATCGGGTCAATAGAACCGCAATTTTTCAATACCAATTTCTTTTGGTGTTTGAAAAATGAAATATTATCAATCATTGGTGTTGGTAATTCTGAGCCCAATTCATTCCAAGTTAAGCGCTCAACAATTTTTCCGTCCATAATATGTGAAACGATTACTTCATTTGCATCCTCAGGACTTACATTTTGATAAAATGTTTTATCTTTATCCATCACCATAACCGGTCCTCTTGAACATGGTCCGAGACAACCGGTACCTTGAACAATTACTTGTCCTTCAAGACCATGATTTCTCACAGACTCTTCCAGAGCTGACTTTAATTCTAGTGAACCGGAAGCAATACATCCACCTCCGATACAAACTAAAATCTTATCCTTCAAATTTTCTTTTGATTTTAGATGACTATTTGCAACTGATTGTTTTAAACTAATCAGCTCATCATAAGAATTCAAACATTTCATACAGCCTCCACTTGGACTTTTGATGATGTTGATTTGTAAAGTTCTAATATTTCTTTGATTCTTTCCGGTTTAACACGCTGATGAATATCGTCATTAACCATGATGACAGGAGCTAATCCGCAAGCACCGAAACATCTGCCGACATCTAATGAATACATTTTGTCGGGTGTTGTCATGCCTACATCAATATCAAGTTCTTTTTTTAGAGTGTTCAATACCTCTTTACCGCCTCTGACATAGCATGCTGTTCCGAGACAAACGCGTACCATATACTTTCCGCGGGGATTTGTAGAAAAGAATGAGTAGAACGATACAACGCCTGTTACTTCACTGTAAGGCTTGTGAAGGGCAAGACTGATTTTTTTTAACGCTTCTTCGGGTAAATACCCGAATATTCTCTGAGTGATTTGAAGTACAGGGATTAATGCGCCCGGTTTATCCTCATACTCCTTAAGAATATCATCAAGTTGACTGTAAAGCTCTTCTTCAGTCGGTTCTGTCTGACATTCCATGCATTTTAATTCTTCCATACAAACTACCTGATAATTTTTATAAATCAATTATTAAAAATGCAAATGAGTGTTTATTTAAAATAATTAAATATTGGGAATTAAACAAGAAATATTGACATAAAGATACAAATAATGAGAAATAAATATTGATAAAACAAGCAAAATTGATGAAAACATGAATAAAATGTGACATTATGTTGTTTTATGTTGATAATATGATTTATATATCACAATATTGATATGTGGATAAGTCCATAAGATGATTCATTTTGATTATAATCAATAGTGTATTAATTTATTTATATTGCTATGTATATATATAGATTAAATTAAGTATTTTAATTATATTACTAATTTTGATAATTCAATATTACATGGTTTAAAATTTACTGATAAATTTATAGAATATATTAAATGTTAGATTCAGTCAAGTTAGAAATATTATGAAACAATTATTATACAATGACATCTCATCAGCATCATTAAATTATATGATAATTATAATTGTTAGTTAAATAGAAAATTATTGCTGCATTAATAAAAATTCATCATTGATTTATAATACATGAAATATACTTATATCCATATTTTTCTTATATGGATTGAAGATAATTTGTATTATATTTGTATTCGATTTTTCGATTGATATATGTATAATAAAATATGGAGAGTTTATGAAGTATTTCTTTGCGGTTCTAACCATTGTAATTTTATCATCTGTATTGAGTGCAAATGCACAGAATCAAATGAGAGTCGGTGGTGAAGTTGGCATTCAACTACCAATGGGTGACTTTGGCGATGCAGCAAAAACCGGCTTCGGAATATCTGGAATATTTCATTATCAAGTTGAGCCGAACATCATAGTCGGAGGTACGATCGGTTATCAATCTTGGAGTGGGGAGTACAACATGTACTCATTTTCAAATATTCCTATTATGGGCATATTCAACTATATGTTTTCCACTGAAAAGTTCAGACCTTTTGTTGGTGCTGAATTAGGACTAAACAGTACAACCACGAGTGTTGAATATTTTGGTGTTTCAGGCTCTGATTCTGAAATGAACTTAGGATTCAATTTATTAGGAGGAGTAGAATATGATATTAATGAGAAACTGATTTTGAGAGCAAATGTAAAGTATAATATTATATTTGAAGATAGCAATATTACGTTTTTCGGAATAAATGCGGGTGTAATGTACCGTATATAGGTATCATATTCTGTGCAAATTATGAAAAGATTCAGGGCGATTTATTCGCCCTGAATTGTTTTTTTCGATATGAAACTAGTAAGAAAAATGTTAAATTTAACATACAATTAAACAGTTTCATAATACTCGCTAGGCGGTGAAGGAATCTAATGATCATTGCTTATTGGGAAGTCCATGCTGAATGAGCTAATTTAATTTTGTTTACCTATTTTAGGACTTTTCATAAGAATAATACCGGTTTCTAAAAATGTATAAGGTCCTGAAGATAAGTAATCTTATATCTTAAACTGCACTTACTATTACACTTATGGGTAAGAGTAAATCATTTTTTATGAGCTGACTCATTTCCATAAGACTTGTATTCTACAAGTGCTATCACAACTTATCAATTCTTATATGATATTAAATTTTGATTCCCATAATAATGAATTATTATTATACCCCGCCTCAAATTGAAGCGGAGTATTTTCTATTAAAATTCTCACATTTTCCGGTGAAGTGGGAATTTAGCGGTGTAGCGTTTTACTTCTTCAGTGATTTCTGCGTGTAGTGCTTTATTGTCAATATTTGTAATGACACGGTCAATAAGTTCAGCAACAAAGCGGAAATCATCCTCGTTAAATCCACGTGAAGTCATAGCAGGTGTCCCGAGACGGATACCGGATGTAACGAGTGGAGATTGGTTATCGTTAGGTACAGCATTCTTGTTGCAGGTGATACCTGATTCATCGAGTGCATTTTCAGCTTGTTTGCCTGTCACGCCCTTATTACGAAGGTCAATTAACATGAGATGATTATCTGTACCACCGCTTACAAGGTCGTATCCTTTGTCTGACATAGCTTTGGCAAAAGCTTGTGCGTTTTTGATAACACGAGTTGTGTATCTGTCAAATTCATCTGATAAACATTCACCAAATGCAACGGCTTTAGCAGCAATAACGTGCATAAGAGGACCTCCTTGCACACCAGGCATTACAGTAGAGTCAATAACTTCGCTGATTCTCTTGACTCTGCCGGATTTTGGTGCTACAATACCAAAAGGATTATCGTAGTCTTTGTGTGTCATGATGATACCACCGCGAGGACCACGAAGTGTCTTGTGTGTAGTTGATGCAACAACATCACAGTAGGGCAGAGGATTTGTCAGCTTGCCTTTGGCAATTAGTCCGGCGGGATGTGCAATATCGGCAAATAGAAAGGCTCCGACAGAATCCGCAATCTGACGGAATTTTGCAAAATCAATGTCACGGGGATAAGCTGAAGCACCGACGGTAATCAATTTCGGTTTATGCTTCTTGGCAAGTTCTGCTGCTTTGTCATAGTCAATTCGTCCGGTTCCCGGGTCTAATTCATAAGGGATGAAATTATATAGTCTGCCTGAAAAGTTTACAGGGGAACCGTGAGTAAGATGACCGCCATGTGCTAGGCTTAAGCCCATTACAGTGTCGCCGGGCTTTATAAATGTAAAATACACGGCAAGATTTGCATTAGAGCCACTGTGAGGCTGAACGTTTACATATTCGGCACTGAAGAGTTTTTTTAGTCTGTCACGTGCCATGTCTTCAGCAACATCAACCCACTCACATCCTCCATAGTAACGTTTGCCCGGGTAACCTTCGGCATATTTGTTTGTGAGTAATGAGCCTTGTGCATCCATTACAGCATCGGAAGTGAAATTCTCACTTGCAATAAGTTCGATTTTCTCATGCTGGCGTGATTTTTCTTTCATTAGAACAGCATAGAGTTCCGGGTCATTTGCTTTAACTATTTCGTACATAATTATAACCTGATTTTAATTCTCAAAAATATGAATATTTATGGATTTAACCATTTATGCAAAAGTAAGTTAAATAATTATTACTTCAAAATAAGCACAGAAATTCATATTTAACCGAAAATCGCCGATTAATTTACTTAAGAACACAAATCAATTTTATCAGTTAAATATCGTTTAAAGCATTTTATAGTTTAGGTAATGTTAAACAAATCATGAAATATATTTTACTGACTCTATTGTTGATTGCCAACGAATGCTTAGCAAATTATTTACAACCGTATTCTGATTACGTAAAGTTGGAAAGGAAGAAAGAAGCCGATTTAATTAAAAATTCAGGCTTTAAGATACGTAAAGCTTACAGGACAGATGGTGTAGGTGATAATATCAATAATTTGCTTATATCCAAAGAATATTTTAATGGCAAAGGATTATTGAGCAAATTTGAAACAATTGATGAATACGGTGTGGTACAAATATCTGCTGTTTTTGAGTACAATATCGAAGATATGCTGTTGAGTATTGAAGAAAAGGATAATTTCAGAGTCTTACTGCAGAAGCAAGTTTTTTCGTATGATCCGTTCAGTAAGTTGCGTAAAGTAAGCTCCAATGGTTTTAATGATTCAAAACTTCAGACTATGTACTTTGAATATATTGAAGAACGTGATGTAGCAATTGAAACAATCAAGGATAGTGGAGATGCAGTAATCTCCTATTCAGTGCATCTATACGATAAATCTTTTCAGAGGATAATAAAGACAACGATTTATGATAAAAACGATGAAATTGACGGCACTAAAATATTTTACTATACCGAAAATGGACTAAGCGGCAGAGAAATTTATGCCAAAGACATTAATGAGCCTTACAGTATAAAATATGAAAATGTTTTTAATGATAAGAAACAATTGATTCAGGTCAGGAATATTCTTTTTCCCGATAAGTTGACTGTCACTGTCAATCACAGTTATAATGATGCCGGACTATTAGAGTCAACTTCAATGTTTGACAAGGATAATAAACCTATTACAAAAATAGAATATAAATATTTCATACAAGACGAGGATTAGGGGTTATAATGAAAATAATCATCAGTACAATTATACCTATAATAATACTTTTATTCTCATCATGTGACGGCGGACTATCACCTCGTCCGGAATCGGATAAAACATTTTTGAACGGGAAAATCAAGTTCGTCAAAGGAATTGAGAACTGGCCACCCGAAGATTCTGTGATTGCAATAAGAGCAGCTGCATTCAAGCAAATGCCTGATTCAAATATAATCAACTCGATATTACAAGGCGATGCTTACTTTACAGGTGAATCATTGCCTCTATTTGTAGATTCGTCAGGATTCAGATTTGAAATTATAAATCCGCCTGTGGAACTTGTTTACATTACAATAGTATGGCAATACACCGATGATATTTTGTCGCAAAGAGTAGTTGGAGTGTATAGCAAATCCGGTAATAAAAATGAGCATTCCTCACTTATTCTCGAAAAAGGGCAGAGCTATGATATAGTAATTGAGGTAGATTTTGATGATTTACCTCCTATGCCATTCTAAAATTATTTAAATGATTCATTCGGAAAATAAAATGAAAATCAATACTAAATATTT
>JBAYPL010000009.1:0-22775 GCA_041677745.1 Kapaibacterium sp. (SeqCode) | reverse complement strand
ATGAATCATTTCCTTAAAATCACAAACTCGGTTCTTCGATTTCTTGCCTTGCCCTCATTAGTGTCGTTGTCAGCAATAGGCACTGTTTCACCGAATCCTTTAGCAATTATCCTTCCTTCCGAGATACCTTCTTTGACCAATGCTTTCTTAACAGCCTCTGCTCTGGCTTGAGAGAGCTTTACGTTATGATTCGGATCGCCTGTCCGGTTGCTTGAATCTGTATGTCCCCTGAGTTCGATAACCATACCCGGATAAAGAGCCATCATTTTAGCAACTTTCTTAATAGCTTTTGTTGATTCTGATTTAACGGTTGATTTATCACTGTCAAAAAATACGCTTAATAAATTTATAAAACCAATATCGGGCAGATTGTTGATTCTTACGGTATCGCTGACAGTTTGATTGTCAAGACACAAAGACAGAGATATTTCGTGGTCGCCGAAATCAGGTTGATCGAACTCAATAACATAAAAGTACTCGAATCTCCTGTAAATATCATCAAAAGCCAATTTAAACTCGTTCTTTTGGTAAATATGGTGATACATTCCTCCGGTACCTTCAGAGAATTGCTGCATAAAGCCTTGGTTGATTCCGTACCCGAAGTCAACCGCGCAAATCATAGTATTTGTTTCTTTAGCTTTCTTAATAACTTCGGAAACCTGAAATTTTGACGAATTGTCAAAACCGTCAGTAAATACTATTACTACGCGTTGTAAAGATGAATCCGCCTTTGAGACTTCCTCGATTCCCAGCATGGTGGCATCAGAAACAGCTGTCATGCCGCCAAATCCTTCAAGTCCTGTACGTTTTAATCCGGAGAGCAAAATAGATTGAGATGTTGTAAGAGGAGTTTCCAACGAGACTTTTCCGTCGTATTTAATTAATGCCATTGCATCACCGGTTTTCATGGATTTGATTAATTCAATGGCTGCATCTTGACAAGCAAAGGCTCTGTCAGCTCCCATCGAACCGCTGTGATCCATCACTACTGCTAATGAAAGAGCTTGTCTGTCGTTAATTGTGCTTTCTCTTATTTTTATATTTTCTACCGGTACTTCGACTCCGTTTGTTATAATTGTTCCTTTACACCATTTACTCAGCCAGTCTTTATCAGCTGCTCCGGTCATGAAAAAACTGCTCTGATCTATAAAATGAGCATGCATTACAACCTTATCGCCGGATTTGGGGTAAGTTCTGGAAATTATTAGCTTTGGCTCGCGAACTTGATGGTTCTTTACATCGCGAATTTCTGTTATGAATTGTGGATTGTGACCGACAGGCGGAGGTAAATCCGGTAGTTCTTGCTCTACTTCACCTTTGTAAACCTGACATGAGTTTACGATTAATAATAATATCATTAGTGATAATGAGGAAATACGAATCATAAGTTAACCTGTAATGTTTTAACAAAAAAAATTGATATGACTAAAATATAATTTACAATATACTATAATACATTTAAAAAATTGTTATTAAAACCTGAATTTAAGTATATTTTATGGATTTTATTAAGATTTCAGGGTGTTTTTTTTTATTTCAACATCAAAATCAGGATTAATCAAAGAAATATTTAACTTATCATTTTTTTTTGCTGTTTAGAGGACAATCATTTAATATTTTTTTTATTTTTGAAAATACTTAGGAAACATCCTTAAAAATCATTTAGTTTAAAAAACTATTTACGGGTAAAAAAATGCGTATTTTCATTACCATCTCATTAAGCAGCTTCCTGTTTTTGTTACAGGTATCAATGTCATTTGCTCTTTCTTGGGAATATACTGAAACTTTTGAAAACCATAATGCGCCCGGCAATGCTTATGTATCCGGTACATTCTCCGGTGATAATGATGTCAGTTGGTCTTATGTCAAGTGCAGAGCCGATTATAATTATAGAATTAATCCGGACAACAAATCGTTTATGCTTGCATCAACCGGTGAGATTGTTCCCACGATTTCATCTTCAGTTATAAGTGGAGGAATCAAGGATTTTCGAGTGAAGATGAGAAAAGCATTTACCGGTTCGGGAAATCGCCGAATTGCATTATATATCAACGGTAAATTTATTGCAAGTTCCATTGCATGGGATAACACTGACGTACAAGTTTTAGAATTAAATAATTTGGACATAATCGGAGATATTGTAATCGAAATTCAAAATGAGGGGCTTCAAGTTGTCATTGATGACCTTTCTTGGACAAAATTCAGCGGTGGTAACGGCGGTACACCGTCGAAATTAACAATAAGCAAGCAGATTCCTGCAAATGTAATGAAAAATATTCCTTTCAAAGTATTAATAGAGCTGACAGATAAAAATAATGTAAAACAAACATTAGCACAAAATACGAGAATTGATTTTAGGATTTTAGATGAAAATGATAATTTGCTTTTTAGTAACACCTATCAAATGCCTGCTTTTTGTGCTACTTTGTTTATTGACAGCTTGATTTTAAATTATGCAGGTAAAGTAAAATTAATAGCAGAGGCTCCCGAAAATAAAAATACCGATTCTTACTATATAAGTGATTATAGAAAAACTATTACAATAAGCCAAACTCCGATATTAAGTATTGATGTTTATGATAAAGGGCATGTCGGTGCTGTACATCCTCCAATTATTATATCCGCATTGTCGCCGGAGGGAAGCATAAACAGTTCCTATGACGGATATGAAGCTCGTTTACATATAAGTGGAGCCGCATACGAGGGTACTGTAGATGCAATATTTATTGCAGGTGTAGCTGTGATTGATGACTTGGTTTTTAAGACGGCAAATAGTGAATATCAGATATCTGCTTCAGGTGAATACCTTCCTATTTCTGAACCTCAAACAGTAAAAGTATTAGATAAACATGTGATGAGTGAGATTATAATTCCTGAGTTTATGAAGTGCGGTGATTCTATTCCACCTTTGGGTACCGGAAGGATTCCTACTTTTGCGCTCGTGACTATCAATAATCTTCATCCCGATACAGAATATAGATTTTATTCAGGTGCAACTGAATCAATATCAGGTAATCCTGTAAATGCGTCGGGGGGATTCTTAGCTGTTAATCATTTAATTGGGGATTATAGTTATACAGAATTAAAAAGTTTGAACAAACAAGGACAATATTCAACTTTCAGAACCGGCACAGGAGAAAACTTCAAGACACTTTGGATAAACACTGTTCCTGATGACAATGCAATATTCAATATCAACAAGGAAATTTACTGGGTTGTTGAAATCGGTAGCAACAAAGGTACAAGTATTTCAAAATTATATACATCCAAAAGAACAAGAAATTTACAATTATCTACCTCACAAAATAATTTTACAACCGGACTGATAAGCTATGCTTCAGGGATTTATGATTTACACAGTCCTTCTGCAGCAAAGAATTACATTGTCTTATACGACGAAAGTGACAATGCAATTTCAACGACGATAGTGCAGGGTTGCGGTGCTTTCCTAAAAACTTCTGAAGCAACCGTCCTTTGTCCCGAATATTATGCTCTAACCGAATCATCAGATGGAGCTTGGGCGACAATTATACCTAACAACTTATCCGGTGGAATACGTAAAATAGTTGAATATACTCATGGAGGAAATATCGTTAATACTTGGACTGATGATGATGGTATTTGGGCTGAATACAATACAATATCCGGTAACTTCGGTTTGAATCCTCCGAAAGAAACAAGTGCAGATATATTCTTTGCAGTTCCTCAAATAGAACTCATTTATCCCTTTGATGATTCTATTATTTGTAACAATTACGAGAATTCGTCAATTAAATGGAACTCTCGCGGAATATCCGAAACAGATATATTTATATCAAGGAATAATGGTGAATGGCAGTTGTTAGCTGATGACGTTGATGCACGAATTGGCGAATATCTATGGGATATTACCGAAAATAGTTTTACAGGTACAAAAAATCAGATAAGGCTTGTATGTGACGAATTTGATTATATAGGTTCAGTCAGCGGTAAGTTTGAAGTATTTGACTCTCCTTTTATAGAAAGCATCAGTGAGTCTAATGTATGGTGTAAAGGTGAGGACATTAAACTCAATGTTGCAGCATCCGGCACAGACTTACAATATCAATGGTTGAAAGATGGGGAAAAATTAAAAGAAGGTGTCAATTACGAATGTGTCAATTGTCCAGCACTCTTTATTACTGATTTGAATAGTGATTTATCTGGCGTATATACTGTTATGGTTAGCGGTCATGGAACTTGCAATCAGGTACATTCAAAGCCGATAATTGTGTATGTAGCAGGATTACCTGAAATTACTGCTCCTGTTAATGATAAAGAAATATTTGTACTCCCGGGTGATATGGTAACTCTCTCTTTTATTCTGCACGGCAATTCCGGCTTTAATGAAGATGATGTTCCCGAATATCAGGATTACGAAGTTCTATGGTATAAAATTGAACGAGGACAGCAGAATGCAATTCTTATAAGTGATGAGATGCAAGGGGTATCAGGTTCAAGGTCTAACTATTTGACTTTAAATTCATTTTGTAAGAATAGTGAAGGTACATATTATGCTGAAATCAAAAGTCTCTGTGGAAATAGAATCAGGACGCCTATGTATATTTTAAATGAAGCAGAAGTTTCGATTATTCATAATCCTGATGATATTGAAATTTGTATGGGATATGATGCTGAATTTTCTTTTGACTACCAAACCAGTATCGAGGAAAATATTGAAATACGTTGGTTTAAGGATGGATTTCCAATATTTGACTGTGGCAAATACAGTGGAACAGACTGTAAAACATTGAGAATTAATTGCGTCAACCGAGATGATGGGGGTAATTATTCAGCTCAAATTTCGATACTTAACAGCAATAATAGCACTGAAAGTAAAATCGGAAAATTGAATGTAATTGAAGCACCTATAATATTTTCACAAACATCAGGAAGAATCGAACAAAATGAAGGTAGTAAGCTGTCTCTCGAAGTTATTCCTGTTTCGTATGACGAAGCAATTCCTCTGAAATATCAATGGTTTAAAGATGGTAATCAGATTGACGCTGCAGACGACTCAATCTATACAGTTGAATCTGTCGAATACGATGATGAAGGAATATATCATTGTGAAATATCAAATATTTGCGGGAAGATTGAATCAGAGAAGATACAAGTCACAGTTCTAATCGGAGGTGTAAGCAGTATTCATAAAAATTCAATGCATCTAAACGCATTTGGATTGCCTGTTCCAAATCCGGTTAACAATTTGTTTGAAATATCGGTAGAACTCGTTGAAAGTGATTTTTTTGAACTGTATATAAGTGATTTATATGCAAATAAGAATCAATTATTTTCAGAAAAGTTCTTGATAGAGGGGAAAAACATATTGACCATAGATGTTTCAAGGCTGAATCTTGCTACAGGAACATATTTCCTTACTTTGAAGAGCAGAAATTCCGTAGTCACAAGGAAAATTATGCTGATTGATTAAATGACTAAACTTGATAAGTCTAAGCTGATTATCGTCTTATTAATTATTCATTTGAAAATTTTCCGTGATGTTTTTTAAATGAAGTTCACGAATAATCCACATATATGTAAATTTATTCGTCTATATATTTCTGTTGTTTTAAAGTTTATAATTTCAACAGGAATTTCTAAATATTAGACATTACATAAATGAACAAAGACGAGATAAAGAGAAATATTCGGCTCCGAGACAGAGCAGTCAGGGTTCTGTCGAAAAACGGAGCTTTCAGAGCAGTATGTGTTAAGAATACATTAGCTGCACAAACCGCTCAGAAAAATCATGAACTTAACAGTATATCGGCTGCATTGCTTGCAAGGGCATTGGCTGCAGCATCATTATCTGCAGCTCTACTGAAAGGAGAAGAAAGGATCGCCATTGATATTGACGGAGACGGACAAATTTCCAAAGTCTTTGCTGAAGCCATGCAAATTGGAGAAGTACGAGGTTTTATAGAATATCGTAACGACATCAAAGAAATTAATTTCACGGGAATTGAAGATTTGATAGGTAACGGGAATTTGAAAGTATCAAGAATACTTTATAATAAACCGGAACCGATACAGGGAATAGTACCACTTCAAAAAGGTGATATTGCTACTGATTTGTCATATTATTACATGCAATCCGAGCAAATTCCTTCAGCACTTGTATTGGACTGCAGCATCAACAATGAAGGCATCATTGAACAATCAGGAGGTATTTTGATTCAGGCAATGCCGGGTTATAATGATTTAGAATTGCTCGAAGTACATGATTCGCTGCGAAACATGAAAGCATTAAGCGAATACTTGAAGGATGACTTGAATCCTTTGGAGTGCTTGAAGGAGATATTACCGTTCGAATTTAATGTTTTAAACAGTACACAAATAGATTTCTTTTGCAGGTGCTCGAAAGATAATTTTACAAGTAAGTTAATTACTCTCGGTAAGCAAGAGATTGAAGCAATGAAAATTGACGGACATAATGAATTGGTTTGCAGATACTGTAACAAGCATTATACTCTTCTCGACGAAGACTTCGATAAACTTATTTATGATTTAACAGCAATTAGTAATTAATATTATATGAATCAAAATGTAATTGTTATCACTGGTCCCACGGCATCCGGAAAAACTGCCTTCACTCTTAGTCTTGCCGAACATGCGGACATCGAAATTATATCTGCCGATTCGAGACAGGTATTCAGACACCTGAACATAGGCACAGCTAAGCCTTTACAATCGGAACTTGACAAGGTAACACATCATTTAATTGATATTTTAAATCCGGATGAAGAGTTCAATGCCGGCATGTTTGCCGACAAATCAGTAAGTATAATTCATGATATCAAGAAACGTGGAAAAGTGCCTGTTGTTACAGGAGGCACGGGGTTTTATATTAAGGCTTTGTTCGAGGGGCTTTCAGCAGTTGATGAATTAGACAAAAGCATAATCTATCCTATAAGGGAAAAGTTGAATAAACAACTTGAAGATGAAGGAAAAGAATCCCTATATCAAATTCTCGGCGAGAAAGACGAAAAGGCTGCTGCACGATATTCGGATATGAATCCACGCCGAATCATACGAGCTCTTGAGTATATCGAAGCTACCGGTAAGAAGTTTTCGGATACTTTCGGTATGGAATTCCCTTCAGGTTATTTACCGCAATATTATGTTATTAATCCATCAAGGGATGAGCTTTACAAAACAATAAATAAACGAACTGAATCAATGTTCGACAATGGATTTATAAGAGAGGTTGCAGCTATTCTCGAAATGGGCTATGATTCTAACCTGAACAGCTTGAATACTGTAGGATATAAGGAATGTATTGCTTTCATATTTGGTGATTATCCGATTGATAAAGCTATTGAATTGACAAAGCAGAATACACGTAAGTATGCCAAAAGACAGATTACATGGCTGAATCAACTACCTTCTTATACCCCTCTCAACCCGCATGATCCTGTTATCTTCGGGAAAATACTTGACAGATATTCAGGAGTTAAAAAATAAATATTGTTTTATATCGCTTTTATAATAAGATTTAAAAATATTTAAAACTATAAATTGAAAATTATGAAAAGAATCTTGGGTTTCTTAAGTCTGATTGCTCTTATCGCAATTTCATGTTCTTCCATTGATTTTACTGAACAACGTTCTGAAAATTTCCGTTCCAATTATGAATTTGTCGGCTTTAGATTGTTTGTAAATGATATGTTGAAGGAAGAAGGGTATTCTGTAGTAGCCTTAGACAGTACCAAGGGCTTTATCCGAGCAGCAAAATCTGTTGATTCTGAATCAAATATTGATTTATTTATCAATTTCGAACTTGAAAACAATGAAGTATCAATTAATGTTGTGAATAAAATTAATTCACCTGATGGAATACGCACAGAGTATTATAATCTATCCGAGTATAATCCCGAATACAAAGAGCATTTCCACAAGTTGTTGGAAGGAATTATAAATAATTCCATAAAAACGGCATTTCCTAATAGATGAATCGTCAATGATTATGAAGGTATTACACCTAAATACCACTGAGTCATCCGGCTCGGCAATTTCTGCAAGACGCCTTTCAGAACAATTAATAGCTGACGGTATTGACTCGAAAATGCTCGTACTGGATAAATTCCTTGAATCAAAACCCTGGATAATAGGTTATAATGAGGGTAATAAAAGTAAACTTTCTAAACTTACTTACATAATTCAAAGAAATTTGATACCTTCATATTACCAACTATTATATTCTCCGAACAAGCACTTTTCATCGCTATATTCAATGTTTGATATTACCAAGCATCCTGCATATTTGGAAGCGGATATAATACATTTTCACTTTATAGCGGATTTTGTTGATCTCCCGAGTTTTGTTAAAAAAAACAATAAGCCGATTGTTTGGACAATTCATGATTTTAATCCGATAAGCGGCGGTTTACATTTGCCCTCGGATATAAAGGATAATACACGTCTTGGCAATCTCATTAAAAAGAATTTCAACAAGAAACTGAAAGCTTATTCAAATGTCGAAAATATTGCTTTGGTAGCACCTTCAGAATATCTAAGAAATGAGGCGGAGAAATCGGGGATTTTTGGTTCAAAGCCAGTAAACTTAATTCATAACGGCTTAGACTTGAATAAATTTAGACCTTATCCGGTAAATATCTCGAGAGAGATATTGAATCTTCCCGATAACGGAAGAAAAAAAATTCTATTCATAGCTGATGACCTGAGTTTAAGCAATAAAGGAGCTGAAGAATTCCAAAAAATTTATTATTTACTTGGCGATACTTATGATTTTATTATCGCCGGAAAAAGAAGCAATGTGTCCGGAATTGAAGGAGATAACATACAAAATCTTGGTTATATCTACTCTGAGGAACTTTTGCCTATTCTTTATTCTGCAGTGGATATATGCTTATTATTATCTAAGTACGAGACATTTTCCTTAGTGGCATTAGAGTCAATAGCTTGCTCTACTCCGGTCTTTGCTTATGATTCACATGGTCCTAAAGAGATAATCCTCAATGATTACAATGGGTATCTGTTTCAATTTGGCGAAGTGAATCAAATCTGCGAAGCAGTCGAAGAATATTTGAATAATGAAGTCAAGCATCAAGATTTCCGCAAGAATTGCAGGAAATCTGCAGAAAAATTTGATATTCGAGCTATCGCAAATTATTATAATGCAATTTATAATGATATTTATAAATAAATAAAGCTGTACGAAAATCACTATTTCATACAGCTTTTAATGGTGTTAGGAATCAGCAGGGATTAAGGGGTATAATCAAGGTAATCAATATATCCTTCATCTCCGCCGCCGTAGAATTTCTTTTTATCGGGTTCAGTTAGAGGATAATTATTTTCAAATCTGGATACCAAATCCGGATTTGAGATATACAAAGCACCGTATGATATCAAATCAGCCCAACCTTTTGTTAGAAACTCCTCACCGGACTCACGGGTGTGTCCTGCATTGGAAATAAGAGTACCCTTATAAATCGGGCGGAAATATTCTGCTGTCTTGCTCAGATAGTTTTCTTTTAAACTTACATCTCCCTGTGGCTCCATGATATGAACGTATGCGAGATTATAGTCATTAAGTTTATTTAGCAGATATGCGAATGTCTCCTTAGGATTGTCATCGTGCATATCATTATGCAAATTGCTTGGGCTTAGTTTGATACCCACACGATAGTCACCCCAGACCGAAACTACGGCATCAACAACTTCGAGTGCGAATCTTGCCCTGTTTTCTACTGAACCTCCGTACTCATCAGTCCTGATATTTGTACCGGAGCAAAGGAATTGGTCAATGAGATAACCGAAAGCACCGTGGATATCAACTCCGTCGAATCCACATTCTTTTGCCTTAACAGCAGCTTGTCTGAAATCTTCTATGGTGCGTGATATATCATCCTTCGACATAGCCTTAGGAGTAGAAAATTCCTGCCATCCGTTTTGAGTGTAGGTCTTACCTTCAGCCCGAATATCCGAAGGTGCAAGCGGTGGCTCGCCTGACAGCAAGTCAGAATGAGAAATCCTGCCAACATGCCATAGTTGAAGGAAAATTTTACCTCCGGCTTCATGGACCGAAGATACTACTTTTTTCCATTCAGCAATTTGTTCATGAGTGTAAATACCCGGAGTCCAAAGGTATCCGATGCCTTCCGGCGAAATCTGGGTACCCTCTGTTATTATCAAACCGGCTGAAGCTCTTTGCTTATAGTACAGCGCCGCATTCTCATTTGGAATATTGTCTTTGAAGGCTCTGCTTCTTGTCATTGGCGCCATCACAATCCTATTCTTTAATTCAATATCTCCAATTTTATATCCTGATAAAAGCTTCATCTTTGACATTATAAACTCCATTTTATTAGCTGTTAACTTTACCTGATAAGGTTAATTCAAATTTAATATCATCGTAAATAGTTGCATCGCCCAAGTTGTCAAAAAAGCTGCCTGAACCGTAACGAACATCCCATTTGCTTCTGTCAATCGTGAAATCGGCTTCGGCTTTAAACCCGTTGGAATCAAAGCTTAGAACAGCTGGAAATCCGATATCGTGGGTAATTCCTTTAATTGTCAATTCACCCGAAACCCAGTGATTTCCTTTTTCGCTTTTCTTGGGTGTATATTCCTTTATTCCTTTTAGTTTAAATACGGCATTGTTGAATTTTGCCACTGAAAAGAAATCATCTGACTTTAAGTGTCCAAGTAATTTTGCATTAGTCTTCTCATCTTTAATGTCGTCAACCTTAATTGTAGTCATATCAATGGTGAAGTAGCCACTGAAATTGTTTCCTGATTTCGTCATGGTACCGTCTTTTATTTTTACGGTTCCGAAGTGCTTTCCTGTAACTTTCTCACCGGTCCATTTCAGTTTACTCGAATTTACATCAACTGAAAATGTTTGTGCGTTGATACTCGCTCCAACAGTTGCCAAGGCTATTAAAGCCATTAAAAAAAATCTAATCATAACAATTCTCCAAAATAAAAAAAATTATCCTCTTAATTTATCCAATAGTTGGTTTATTGAATTTGCTTCTTCATTTGTTAAAGTGCAAATACCAACTTCTTGTGCATATAACTTTTCATCGAGTTCGTCAAGAATTTTCAAGCCCGTCTCTGTGATTGTTACCTTTACTTGTCGTCTGTCTTCATCGTTCTCATGTCGTTCGACCAAGCCTTTCTGTCTTAGTTTTTCCACGAGTCTCGAAGCATTTGACATTTTGTCGAGCATACGCTCTTGAAGAGTAGTAATAGTAGAACATTTAGGATGCTGCCCTCGCAGTATCCTAAGTATATTGAACTGCTGCCCAGAGATTTTATAAGGTTTCAGCACTTCCATGTTTTTTTGCTCTATCCATTTACTAGTAAACAAAATGTTGATGGCGAGTTTATGAAACTCACTTCTAAATTTCGTCTGTTTTATTTCTTCTTCTAAGTTCATAAAAGGATGTATTGACAATATATGTAACAACATCTAATGTATTAACGTGTAATCAAAATCATTATTTTAAACTTTGTATTATTTTTTTTAATTTAATATATTTCTCTTTCAAAGCTTGTTTTGAGTGTATTTAATTGGAATTTACATTTAAACTGAAATACGATGAACTAGCTTATCAATTAGTTCATGATAATCATGGTTTACTGATAATCATATCAATTTTAAAATAAATGCAGGCTTTCTTTAACAATTTTTATTACTTTTGCCATAATTTCAAAATCAGTAGTTCTGTCGAATTAATATTTAAGTTAGGAGCAATAGCTTATGAAGATACAAATGAAACTTAATGTAGGGTTTTCAATTGTAGTATTTTTGTTGATGGTAGTAGCAGTCTTATCGTACTTTACACTTCATGACGTGGAAAATGAATTAATTAATATATCGGATGATAAGTTACCAAAAATTATCTGGTCTAATCAAGTCATAGACCAAATTAACATAGAAGCTGAGTCATTAAGAAATTCCCTGCTTACTGACGAGAAAGCAGAATCTGAAAATCAAATAAACATTGTTTATAAAACAACTGAGAAAGCAGGTCCACTACTTGATAGTCTTGACAAATACATTACACTTCCGGAAGGAAGGAAAATTTTAAGCGAAATAAATTCATACAGACCTGATTATTTGAAATTAAAAACTCAAATAATTGACTATATAAAGTCCGGAAACAAAGATACTGCAAAGATACTATTAATGAATGATTTTAAACTGGTTCAGAATCATTATTATGCAGGTTTGGAAAAACTAATCGTATTCCAATCAAACTTAATAACTGATGATTCACAAAAAGCAGTAGAAAAAGTTGAATCATTCAAAACATTAGTAGTTATTGTTGCTGCCGTTGGCTTATTAATTGCAGTTTTGATTTCTGTATTTATTTCACGCTCAATTACCAAACCGCTTTCGACCGCAGTGAATGCCGCTGATAACATTGCCGGAGGAAATACATCAATTAAAATTGAGTCAAACTCAAAAGATGAAACAGGCATATTGCTCAGCTCAATGAAAATTATGGCTGACAATATAAATAATCTCACTGAAGAATTAAATAAAATCAGTGAAGCCGCAGTCAATGGAAAACTCGATGTACGTGGTAACGTTGAAGATTTTGAAGGCGATTACAAGAAGATAATCGAAGGCTTCAATAACACCCTTGATGCTGTGATTAGCCCACTTAACATTACAGCTGAATATGTTGACAGAATTTCAAAAGGAGATATGCCACCAAAAATTACCGATAATTACAAAGGTGATTTCAATGAGATTAAGAACAATTTGAACCAGTGCATCGAAGCTGTTAATAATTTGATCGAAGACACTCAAACCCTTAATCTTAAAGCAAATGAAGGCAATCTTTACTATAGAGCTGATAAAAACAGGCATTCAGGTGATTTTAGAAAAATTATTGAAGGTACCAATTTGACACTCAACACATTTACAAATATGATTAATCATATTCCGGGAATGTTATACAGATGTGAAAATGACAAGGACTATTCAATGATTTTCGTCAGTAGCGGAGCCAAAGAATTAACAGGATACACTCATGAAACAATACTGAATCAGAAAAACGGTGTTAGTTACGGCAGTCTTGTACATCCTGATGACTCTGAAGAACTAAACAGAATAATTGATAGAGCAGTAGCTGCTCATAAAGATTTCAAGCACGTTTACAGAATTATTGATTCAAATAAACGTACAAGATGGGTCTGGGAACAGGGTAGAGGTCTCTATGATGAAAATAACAAACTTGTAAAATTGGAAGGTTATGTCATGGATATCAGCGAGCAAAAGGAATTAGAGCTGAAAATCCAGAAGGTCCTTGATTACCAATCTAATGAAACAGAAAAGCTTGTCGAGGGACTGAATGTTCTTGCAGCGGGTGATTTCACAGTTCATGTCGAACTCGGAGAGCCTGATGAAGATACAAAGAATGCTTATATGATTCTTTTTGACATCAAAGGTGCTATTAATAAATTCCTCGACTCAGTACTTGCTTTGAGAAATGATGCTGAAATGCTTGCTGAATCAGCAAGACTCGGGAAATTGGATATCAGGGCGGATGAAAGTAAGCATCATGGAGATTTCAGATTGGTTATCAAAGGTTTCAATGATGCTCTTGATAACGTAATCGGACCTTTGAATGTGGCTGCTGAATATGTTGACAGAATTTCTAAAGGGGACATACCACCTCATATAACCGACAACTATTTTGGTGATTTTAACGAAATTAAAAATAACCTGAATCAATGTATTGAAGCTGTAGGTATGATGGTAGAAGATTCCTTGATGCTCGTTAACTTAGCTGAGCAAGGTGAATTGAAAACAAGAGCTGATGTACATCATCATCATGGAGACTTCCGAAAAATCATTGAAGGTGTCAACAGAACCCTTGACCTTGTTGTTGCTCCAATTGAGGAAACCGGTAATACAATGTCTGTCTTTGCAACAGGGGATTTAACAAGTAGGATAACAAGTGAGTATATGGGAGATTTTGCTCGTCTGAAAGATGATATTAATACTTTTGCTGATACTCTTAGTGAGCTTATCATACGACTGACTGATTCCATTGAAAATACAGCAAGTGCTGCTCACGAAATATCAAGTACTGCCGAGTCTCTTGCAGCAGCCTCACAAGAGCAGTCTGCACAGGCTGATGAAGTTGCTAACGCTGTCGAAGCAATGAGCAAAACAATTACCGAAAATGCTATGAGTGCCGGTAGAACAGCCGAAGTTGCAACCAAAAATAGTACCATGGCATCTGAAAGCGGTAAGGTCGTTGAGCTTACTGTCAATAAAATGATGGATATAGCTGCTGTAGTTAAAAATTCGGCATCAAGTATTGAACAGCTTGGTGAATCCAGTAAACAAATAGGCGAGATTATTTCTGTTATTGACGATATTGCCGACCAAACAAATTTGCTTGCACTCAATGCAGCTATAGAGGCAGCAAGAGCCGGTGAACAGGGTAGAGGTTTTGCTGTTGTAGCCGATGAAGTAAGAAAACTTGCTGAACGTACAACCGAAGCAACCAAACAAATTGCAAAAATGATAAAGGGTATTCAACAGGAAACCGAACAAGCAGTATCAGCCATGAATAAAGGAACCAGCGAGGTTCAGAGCGGTATAGAATTGGCTGACAAAGCAGGAGATTCACTCAAACAGATTCTGAATTCTACACATGAAGTTCTTGACATGGTCAATCAAATTGCTGCTGCCAGTGAAGAACAATCAGCTACAAGTGAGCAGATAAGTAAGAATGTGATGGCAATTTCTAAGGTAACTTCCGATGCAGCTACAAGAGTCGAAGATGTAGCGAAAACTTCTGATGAACTAGCCAGAATGACAGAACAGTTACGCGATATGATTGCCACATTTAAAGTTGATAACTCAGGTAGAGCATTCGTGTCAAACTCAGGCAGAGCTTTAAGCGGTAGGAGCAGTAAACAATTGCCATCGGCAACTCGTTAACAAAAGGTTGAATAATTAGTCCTAAGAGGGCTGTATTAATATTGCTTTATTGTGTTATTGATACAGCCTATATTCTTTAATTTATTAGATTTTAGAAAATATAATAAATTGAAAATCTTGTATTCATTGATATCTTTTATGAATATTTTAAACAACAAAAAAATAATTTTGAACTTATGAAAAAATTATTTACTTTTGAATTATTGGCTTATGCTATTAATTAATTGCAGATAACAATGGCAAGACCTGAAAAATGCAGGAAAATTTCTGTGAAACATCATGGATTCACCTTTAAGCCGGTTGGAGTTAAAATGACTGATTTAGAGGAGTTAGTTCTCGGACTTGATGAACTTGAGGCAATTCGATTAGCGGATTTACAAGGATATTACCACCATAAAGCTGCAGAAGAAATGCACATTTCAAGGCAAACTTTCGGAAACATTCTAAACACCGCAAGAAAGAAAATTGCTGACTTTTTAGTCAACCACAAGTCATTAACCATAGAAGGAGGTAAAGTGGAGTTAATTCCGATTGTGAGTGAATGTCAATTTTTGGAATGAAAAACCGGTAAACTATTTTTAATACCGGGAAATGGTATTTATTATAATCAATTTAAAGAGGTGTAAAATGAAAATTTGTATCCCTACCACTAAGGATCAAGGTTTAGATTCTGTCGCATACGGGCATTTTGGAAGTGCTCCGGTCTTTATAATTTACGATACATTAACCCATGAACTTTATGCTATTGAAAATACTAACAGTGAACATGGGCACGGCGGGTGCAACCCTGCAAGTTTAATGAATGAGCATAATGTGAATGCTGTCGTAGTAAGTGGAATTGGTGCAAATGCCATGCAAAAGCTTTCTGCAAGCGGTATCAAGATATTCCGAACTAGTGATTACTTTCATGTCTTTGAAATTATTGAGCAATTAAAGAATGATATACTTTTTGAGATGAATCCTCAAGACAAATGCTTAGAGCATAATTGTGAACACTATGATTAAACAAATATGGAGCTGTAACTTGACCGGGAATATATTGAGATGTATTTTATAAAGCGCTTATTTATATAGATTTGAATTTGTTGTTGCATAAATTAATAAGTGATTGATATTTAGGTTCCTGTTGCAGCTCCTTAGTTTTCGTTTGATATATCAACAAATTTACTGCAAAGTTCCTTCTCCCTGTCTTCATTTGTAGCAATTACTACACATGCTCCGGATTGAGATTGTCGTTTGATGATATCATTGATTGTATTTATACCTTCGGTATCGAGATTTGAAGTAGGCTCATCGAGGAATAATACGATTGGGGATTTTTGGAGCGCAAGAATGAATTTCATTCTTTGTTTCATTCCTGAGGAAAAATTACGAATTTGAGAATTCTTGTGAGCAGATAATTTAAACATATCAAGATGTTCGTTGAATTTTATTAAATCCAACTTACAACCGCGAAGTTCAGCTGATAATTTATAGTGTTCCAATGGTGTAAATTCTTCATATAGATTCAAATACGGTGCCACGAGAGCTACATTGTCCATCATTTGCTGTTGTGTAATTTTAGTATCGGATTTAAAAATTTCTAATTCTCCGGAGCTGTAAGACAGTACACCGGCTAATACTTTAAGAAGTGTTGATTTACCGGAGCCGTTGGCACCGGTTACGGCAACAACATCACCGTTAGTGAAAGAAAAACTTATATTTTTAAAAATATAGTGTCTTCTAATGAAATATTTCGAGAGATTTTGTATATCATATTTTATACTTGTCATGTTAATCATTCATAATAGCAAACTTACCAATTGTGTGTTCTTCGTCGTTTTTAATACCGTAAATATATGTTCCTGTAGGCAGATTGCCCGGTATATCATCCCAATGTACTACCTTTTGATTGCTGTGAACTGTTACAGGTATTATTTTTGAAAAAATATGATTCATATCAGCATCATAAATTACGAGTGTAACGCGTTTGTATAAATCGGCATTAGGAGGAGCAGGAAAAAACATGTCCACATCAAATTTTAATTTTATCGGATTAGGATAAGCAAAAGATATATCAATAGCCTTCGCTCCGGCTTGAGGGTACAGGTTTGTACAAATCAAGGAGTCATTTTCTGAATAAAGCCAATAATCAATATCAGGAACTTTAACAGAACCCTCTCCTTGTGAACCACTTGTTTGCAAAAAGTAATTTCTTCCTATCCTGTATTGTTCGGAAGCAGCATAAGTATCAACATTACCAAGTAAAATATTCAGTGTGTCATCAGTAATATCACCCATGCCGGGGAAAATCATTTTAATATAACGCATTTCATAAGCACTAAGATGACCTGAACTACTCAATGCCGGCGGACTGTAAGTCAATAAACTGAATGGTTCTAATAAGGGCAATTCATCGGCATTTGAAAAGTAAGAGCCTGGTATAGCTCTGTTGCCTGTAAAATGAGCCCAATCAAGAAATTCGCACCAAGCAGCAGGAAGTGTATATCCGTAAAGTTTCAATGCTCTGTCCATAGCAGAATAAACCTCATATCCGAGAGCAACATTATCCCAGATTGCTACCATGAGGTCCATATTAAATCTTTCTAACAAAAACTGATTAAAAATTGAGTGCCCGTATCCTATGAACGGGTCATCAGTCCCAAATGGATATGAAGAGGCATTCCTAAATAAGGCTCTCACATACTGCAAATAATCTTTAACTTCCGGAAAGAATACTCTTTCCATTGCTACGGCATTCATTTCCATGACCGTTATTGATGCCGGAGCTGATATTCCGTACATGAATTGAATTGCATGGAAAAATTCGTGAGCTGCAGTTACTTTAAGTGAAGATATGCCTGGATATCTATATGCCGGTGAAGCAGCTCCCCCTTTGGGTCTAATCGAGTCGGTGGAAGCAAAATCATTGTCAATGACGATGAATGAATACATTCTGATAAACGGTTCACCAGATATAAAATCACCATCATTAAAAAATGTAGCACCATAAGTACCGCCACTATGGTAAGGATTTTCATTTGAATCGGAGTCGCTGTTCCCAAGGTCGTAGAGATAAACATCGTAATGATCCGAACCACGGGCACCTCTATCAGGATATGGATTTCTGAAGCCGAATTCATTAACATAAATATCATAAACATAGTCAAAATAATGGCAAACAGAATCAACATAATCTGCAATACCATTTTGATTTAAGTCCATCATAGGTGGAGCATGTATTCCAACAGTGTCATAATGAATTTTGAATATATTTGCTGGTGAGACAGTTTCTTTCTGTCCAACATGAGGCAAATGGGAGTTATCCCACTCAATTGTTCTTTGGAGTTGCTCTTTTCCGCTTTCAGTGAACATGAGTGAAGTACCGCATTTTGCACTGCAATGCGTACATTCATGCTCATGAGCTTGAATAAAAAAAACGGGAATTATTATAAATAATCCCAATAATAAGATTAATTTTAAATTCAATAGTTGCTTAATCATAAAGATTATCTGAACATCTCTTTAATCATACCCCAGGTTCTTCGAATACTGCTCGGCTTATGCTGAATCATCGCAATATCGCTGTAAGTGAAAGTATTGTCGTGGAATACAATTTTCAGGCGATAGTTATAAGTTTTTTGAGATAATATATCAACATCGTTGTTATTATCCTGTTTCATGAAAGCTTCATTGTCAACATAACTGTATTGATTTGGAGTACCCTTTGATGTTTGGGTATGAATACGTTTAAAAGCTGACATATTAGCTGTTCTTCTCTCGAGTTCAAATCTCTTGATGTTCTCTTCAGTAGAAGAAGTCCATCGTACAGTAACCGAATCTCCATTGGATTCAGCTGTGAAGTTCTGGATAATCGAACTACTCGCAACAATCGCAACTGCTGCAAGCATGAAAACTAATATAAAGATTTTGACTTCTTTCATAATACAAAACTATGTAAATTTCTAATTTAAAAAAAATATTTTGAAATAATATGCAGAATAAGTTATTTACTTATTATTTCTAGTATGTCTTGTTCCCAGCAAATTTTGGGAAACTCTTCAATTCTACCTTGTTCCGAATTGTTCCTCAAAATTATTAAAGTCGGTACATGGGTAATGTTTAAGTATTTGTAAGTATCATTTAATATTTTCTTATCTCTGCCTACTCCGCTCAATATTATAGAACTGCTATTGATTTCGGAGTCTCTCATGACTTTTATGATTTTTGGCAATTCTGTTTTAGTATCTTTGCACCATGAGGCTGCAAGGATTAGGAATGTGATTGAGTCATTTGCCGTGATTTCAGAAATCATTTTGCAGGCAGAAATATCGCTTTCATAGTCATCAATTTCTGAGCTATTCCATTTGCTGTCTGAATACCAGCTCTCGAAGTCAGAGTCACCAAGTATTTCGAGTTCATTTTCATTTCCCGATGAAATTGATATCGTATAGGAACCCAAAAGAGAAATTATTCCAAAGAACATTGTCTGAACCATTCTAAGCCGAACTCTATTCATTACGATTACCATAATATAGACACTTAAATATAATTTTGGTTACAAATGTAAAAACGAATTCTAAATATTTAAATTTTATTTAGCTGAATAATAACATATTTAAGCAAATATTGAGCCGTATTTATTTATTTGTCATGAAATATCAACAAAAATTATAATATGAAAATATGGATGTTTTAATTGAATAAAAAAGAATTGTGGAAGAAAATTGAAATAATCGTGTGAAAAAAAAGAAAAATACCCGTAGATACTTAAAAAAGTTGAAAATTATTAGTTTTATCATATAATTTTGATTAAATTTGAGAACAAAGTGTTTACACTTATTTATAAATAGTATTCAACTCAATAAAATTATCTTAAGGAGTTAAGAAATGATAGGAAAAATTCAGGAAAGTCTTGGCGAAAAATCTGAATACTTGTTAGGATTCGAAAATCCTAAGATTTCGAAGGGAATGTTAAATCTTCCCGGACCTGACTTCATTGACAGAATTTTTGCTCATTCAGACAGAAACAATCGGGTGCTCGGCAATCTTTCTTGGATTTATAATCACGGCAGACTGGCAGGTACCGGCTATCTATCAATTTTACCGGTGGATCAGGGAATCGAACATTCCGGTGGAGCAAGTTTTGCCAAAAATCCAATGTACTTCGATGCTGAGAACATAGTAAAACTTGCTGTCGAAGGTGGTTGCAATGCAGTTGCTTCGACATTCGGAGTGCTCGGAATAGTAGCAAGGAAATACGCACATAAAATTCCTTTTTTGGTAAAAATCAACCATAACGAGCTGTTGACATACCCAAACAAATTCGACCAAATCATGTTTGGACAAGTACAACAGGCTTATGATATGGGAGCAGCTGCAGTTGGAGCGACCATATATTACGGCTCCGATGAGTCCTCACGACAGATAGTAGAAGTAGCGGAAGCATTCCAATATGCCCACGAACTTGGAATGGCTACTGTGCTTTGGTGTTATCTTCGTAATGGTGCTTTCAAAAAGGATAAAGATTATCATACTTCAGCTGACTTAACCGGTCAAGCCAATCATTTAGGTGTTACAATACAAGCTGACATCATCAAGCAAAAACTGCCTGAGAACAATGGTGGTTACCAGGCTTTAAACATGGGAGATTCCGGATACGGTAAGTTTGATAAGAGAATTTATTCAAACTTGACTTCGGAACATCCTATTGACTTAGCTCGTTATCAAGTAGCAAATTGCTATATGGGTAAAATCGGCTTGATAAATAGCGGTGGAGCTTCGGGAAGCAATGACTTTTCAGAAGCTGCTGCTACAGCTGTTATCAATAAGAGAGCAGGCGGGCAGGGATTGATTTCCGGAAGAAAAGCATTCCAGAGACCAATGGAAGAAGGAGTTAAGCTCCTCAATTTGATTCAGGATGTTTACAGTTGCAAAGATGTAACAGTTGCATAAAAAAAATAAAGCCCTCTAAACTAATCAAGTCAGAGGGCTTTTTTAGTGTCAGGAGATACTTATTTCCACTTCTTTGGGTTTAGTAGGTTCAATCTTGGTTAGAGTAATCCTGAGCAAACCATTATCAAATTTTGCTTCAATGCTTTCCTTGTTTATATTCTCGGGCAGTATGAAGCTGCGAGAGAAATCGCCGTAAGAGCGTTCAGCTTTGATATAAGTGATTTCGGATTCCTGTACTTCTCCGTCCTTTGGCTCATTCTGTAATTCAACAGGTCTTTTCTTACTGCCTTTGATGTTTATATAATTGTCTTCGTTTATGCAGACTTTTACATCTTCTTTGTTTAGTCCCGGCAGTTCTGCGACGATGAATAAATTCTTCTCATCTTCGCTGATGTCAATTTTTGGAGAGAAGTTCCCGTACTCAACTGTGATTCCTTTTTCCAATTCATCTGTGATTTGCTGAAACTTCCTCATGAAATGTTCCATTCCTCTGAATGGATCAAAACGATAGTAAGCCATAATTAACTCCTTGATTAGTTTAATAAATTATTCTTTTGAATCTTCTTAGTAAGACCGATATATCGGACACTTAGTCCAAAATGCCGGTATTATTGTTTTTTGCTACGAAACGTTTATTTCGATTTCTTTTGGTTGTACCGGTTCGATTTTATTGAGAGTAATTGACAGTACTCCGTTTTCATATTTCGCAGAGATACTATCTTTATCAACATAGTCCGGTAATGCGAAGCTTCGTGTAAACTCACCTCTGCTTCTTTCAATTCTGTGATAAGTTATTCCATTTTCATCGCTTTTGTCAGACGAGCTGATTTGTTTTGAACCTTTCAGAATGAGAACACATTCATCACTTACAGTTAATTTAAAGTCATCTTTAGAAAGTCCGGGCATTTCTGCTTGGATGACAAGCTGATTATTAGTTTCAGATATGTCAACTCTTGGTAGAAAGCCACCACCTTCAAAAGAAAGTTGAGGTTCGAATGTGTTAAGTAAACTGTTCATTCTGCGGGTCAAGCTGCCAAATCCACGATTTGGATCATACTTCATTAAAGTCATTTTAACCTCCTCAAAATTTAAAATAAATAGTTAATTAACCATTACATTTATGACTTTTGGTTGTTCAGGCTCTTTCTTTGGTATCGAAAGAATAAGAACACCATTGCTGTGATTTGCCTCGATTTTATCAATATTTGCTTCTTCAGGCAATTGCAGTGAACGGGAGAACTCTCCATATTTGCGTTCATTGATATGTAATGTCCTTCCTTCTGCGATTTCTCTGTTCAGATTACCACTGATATTCAATATCTTATCCTCATTTACATATATTTTTATGGCGGATTTATCCATGCCGGGTAATTCTGCATATACCGTAAATTCGTTCCTGCTTTCAGTTATGTCAATTCTTGGTTTGAAAGCTGATGTTTCAACATGAATACCTTGATTGATTTCTTCCGAAACATTACGAATTTGATTCATAAAACTTTCTAACCCTCGTACGGGGTCAAATCTGTAGTAGCTCATTTTTAGTTCCGTTAATCATTTATAAAAATTTATCAAATTTAAATACATGATTGATATTACGAAAAGTGTGCCAATCCTAAATGTATGTATTAATGTCAGTTATATGACTGACATCTTGTCCTGTGCGTCATGAAAGTCCGACATAAATACATGCAATAAAGACAATATGGCAGAGTTGGAGCGACAATATGGCAGGGTGAAATTTTGATATGAATCATAATAAAATTTATTCTGAAAGATGAATCCCAAAAAGGTATTATCATTAGTAGGTCAAATCAGTGTCATATTGTGGAATCTGAAGTAATTTTAGGACTTCATGAAGACTTAGTTTATTTAATAATTTTAT
>JBAYPL010000008.1:0-24028 GCA_041677745.1 Kapaibacterium sp. (SeqCode) | reverse complement strand
GACCACTTTAGGTTAGTAAATCCTTCGGAATATTTCAAGCTTACAGCCCAACCGATTTCAAATAATCCTGCAATAATCAAAACAATCCACTGTAATAAGTTATCTTTCATTCTGTTCTCGAATATATAAACACTATACAAAAAACCCTGCCGGACAAGGCAGGGTCGAAATGATTGAACACCTGTGGCAATTAATAATTGTCAATTTGTGCTCTCTGCAATCTGTCTGAATAATCGACATACACGGTTTTCCATTCGGTAAAGATGTCAAATACAGTCCATCCTCCTTCACGGTGTCCGTTACCGGTGCCCTTAATCCCGCCGAAAGGCATGTGTGCTTCGGCGCCGATAGTAGGAGCATTGATATATGTTATACCTGCTTCTATTTCACGGATAGCAAGGAAAGCCTTATTTACATCTCGGGTATAAATTGATGATGATAAACCATATTCACAATGATTTTGCAATTCAACAGCATGCTCGAAATTCTCAGCTTTTGTTACAGCAAGTATCGGACCGAATACTTCTTCGTTAAATAATCTGTTATCAATAGTAACATCTGCAATGACAGTAGGCTTGAAGAAATTTCCTTTGGCGAGCTGGCCATCAAGAGCAGGCTCTCCACCACAAATCAGTCTGCCACCATCTTCAAGAGCTATTCGAGTATATTTTTCGCAATTCTTCAAGGATTGTTCGTGTATGACGGGTCCGACTTCCGTACCTGCTATTAGACCGTCTCCGAGCTTCAGCTTTTGGGCTCTTTCCGCCAAAAGATTGATAAATTCGTCATAAACTCCTTTCTCTACTATGACTCGAGAAGTTGCAGTACATCGTTGACCTGTTGTGCCGAATGCCCCCCACAAAGCTCCCTCTACAGCCAATTCCATGTTTGCATCGTTAAGAACAATCTGAGCATTTTTGCCACCCATTTCGAGTGATATTCTTTTGTTCATTCTACCGCAAATTTCACCGAGTTTTGTACCAACATCAGTAGAACCTGTGAATCCGATTAAATTTACATCGGGATGTTCTACTATCATGTTACCCATAGAACCTTTGCCGAGCACAAGGTTAAATACACCTTTGGGTACACCGGCTTCTTCTAATATTTCAGCAAATATTACTCCAGAGTGAGGAGATTCTTTTGAAGGCTTGTAAACTATAGTGTTCCCTGCAGCGAGGCCCGGGAGAATTTTCCATGAAGGCACTGCAACCGGAAAATTCCAAGCAGTAATTATACCGCATACTCCAATAGGAGTTCTGAAAGACAAATTCATCTTGTTGTCCATTTCTGATGGTGCAGTATATCCAAAGAGTCTTCTTGATTCCGATGCTGAGTAATAAGCAGTATCAATAGCTTCTTGTACATCACCCTCTGTTTCAAAAGTGGGTTTACCCATCTCTCTTGTCATTATGCGGGCTAATTCTTCTTTTCTGCGAACAAATATATCTCCCGCTCTCTTGATTATATCGCCGCGTTTGGGTGCAGGCATGCGACTCCATGACTTAAAAGCTTCTTTAGCTGCTGAAACTGCATTGTTAACATCGTCATTACCGGACTCCGGAAATTCGCCTATGATGTCCTCACGGTTTGCCGGTGAGATATTTTTGAAATATTTTCCTGAAACCGGTTCAATCCATTCACCGTTGATATAATTTTTGTACTTTTGCATTTTCGTCTCCAAAATATTATAGGAAATTTTTATTTCCAAAATTGCACATATATGAAATACTAATGTAAGTATTTGCTTTGATATATAATAACAAAAATTATTCTGTTTCTTAAATAATAATATTGTTTAATTGATTATTACATCATTCTCAACGCTTGTTCAACTCATCGAGTTCCATCCATCTTAATGTAAGTTCATCAATTTGGGTTTCAATTTCTGATAACTCCATGCTGAGAATTTCCAACTCTTTATAATTTGAGCCGTCGCTTTTGCTGATATTTTCACTGATTACAAGTTTTTTCTCTTCAAGCAATTGAATTTTATCTTCCAGACTGTTGAATTCGCGTTGTTCATTGAAAGACAATTTTCTTTTCGGAGCAGTAACTTTCTCCTGTTTAAATTTTTCTTTCTTCAGAGATATAGGCTTAGTCTCTGATTTTGCTTGAGTTTCTTTTTTAGCAAGATAGTCAGAATAATTCCCGGGATATTCTTTGATTATACCATTGTCCTCAAAAGCAAATATTGTATTTACTATTCTGTCTAAAAAAGCTCTGTCATGAGAAACGACGAGAATTGTTCCATAAAAGTTGTCCAAGTAGTCTTCAAGAGCATTTAAAGTAGAAAGGTCAAAATCATTAGTCGGTTCGTCGAGTAATAGCACGTTCGGGTTACCCATTAGCAGACGAATGAGCGAAAGTCTTTTTTTCTCACCTCCGGAAAGCGTGTGAATGAAAGCTCCGTGTTGATTAGAAGGGAAAAGAAATTTATTCAGTAGATCTTTTGTAGTTAGATAACGATCTCTGCCTTCTCCAACATCAATATATTCAGCGATTTCTTTCAGAGAACCGATAACTGTTTGATTGTCCTTCAAGTCATCTGCTTCTTGCTTGTAATATCCGATTTTTATGCTGTTGCCGATTTTCAAAGTACCGGTATCACTCAGGTCATAAGCGGCTAAAATATTCAACAAGGTTGACTTCCCGCAGCCGTTGGCTCCGATTATTCCTATCCTGTCACCGGGCTTGGCGAGATAGGTAAAATCCTCAAACAGTAGCTTGCCTGAAATTGTTTTACTGATGTTATGTGCATCAATAATTCTACTGCCAATAAAGTTTTTACCTACTTCAATTTTGATTTTTTTCTCCTTGACTGTCTTCGTGTCTTCCTCCATGACTTTAATCCAGTCAATTCTGCTCTTTGCTTTTGTTCTTCTTGCCTTAGCTCCTTTTTGCAGCCAAGCCAATTCCATTCTGAGTTTTGAGCGGATATGGTCAATTGTAGCATCCTGAGCCGCAGAAATATTTTCTTTCATTTCAAGATATTTTTCATAATTCCCCTGATAAATATATATTTGTTTCCTGTCAATTTCAATAATCTTTGTTGCTACAGCATCCAGAAAATATCTGTCGTGCGTAACAAACAACAGTGAGCTGTTGAAGTCCATCAATCTATCTTGAAGCCATTGAACAGAGTCAGCATCAAGATGATTAGTCGGTTCGTCCAAGATAAGCAAATCGGGTTCGGAAATCAAGGCTCTTGCGAGAGCTACTCGCTTTCTCAAGCCGCCTGACAAAATATTTATCGGAGAATAATACTCATCAATACCCAGTAAACTTAAAATTCTTTTTGCTTCACTTTCTAAAGCCCACCCGTTATGATGGTCTAAGAAATGACTTGCTTCATCAAGTTCTGATTTTATATCAGGAGCTTGATTTCTTTCCATTTTACTACAAATTTCCGAGTATGTATGCAGGTAATCGAATACAAGTTGTTTACCTTTCATTACATAATCAAGAATAATATCTGCTGATTCAAAATAAGGATTTTGGTCTAAATATTCCCATCTAACCTTGTTATTAAATACAGTTTGTCCGGCATCAGGTGGCTCAATACCGGCAACAATTTTCATTAATGTTGTTTTCCCCGCTCCGTTTTTACCGATAATACCTATCCTTTCACCGGATTCCATGCCGAAGGCAATATCATCAAAAAGTACTTTGTCATTGAAAGCTTTGGATATTCCGCTACCCGAGAAAATTGTCATTTTATTACCAGTCAGGTTGAGTTATGTATTGTGACAAAGAAGACTCGGCTTCTGCCGAATTTTTGTTATTCATCATGAAATTTTCGATATACTTACCGATAATGTCGAACTCGATATTCACTTTGCTTCCGTTTTTTAAATCAGCAAGTGTTGTTAGTTCCCAAGTGTGCGGGATAACCGATACCATCAACATGTTTTTTCGCAGTCTCGCTATTGTCAAACTCACACCGTCAATACAAATTGAACCATGTAAAACTACGTATTTGGAATACTCGACCGGAAAATCAATCCAGACAAGAATTCCGGTCAATTGTTTATCTATAGCTTTTACTATCCCGACCGTATCAGCATGTCCTTGCACTATATGTCCGCCCAATCTGTCGCCTACTCTTGCGGCTCTCTCAAGATTGACTTTTGTGCCATTGCGGAGAAAACCTAATGTAGTTTTTGAAAGAGTTTCTTCAACCGCTTCAACTTCGAAGAAGCCTGCACCGATTGAAACTACTGTCTGACACACTCCATTGATGGACACTGAGTCGTCAATTTTCAGGTCGTCCATGATTTTTGCGGCTGATAAGCTGATGCTCTTGCCGCCTCCGAGACTCCTGACATTTTTTATAACGCCGATTTCTTCAATTAATCCGGTAAACATATTTATTTCTTAATCTGTTCAATTCTTTTTTTTGTCATGTGACCGTATAAGGTGATTATTTGTTAATATATAAATAAAATTGACAAAATATACTGATTGTACTGCACTCTACAATCTATGCGGTCAGGGAAATTAACGTCCCTTTCAATGTAATATTTTGATTTGGTTCTAAATACGGAAGGTATTAAATTTTATCCAAAATTCATAATGATAATTATTTCTTATTTCCTACTAAATCTAAAAGAAAAATAGAGGATAATAACCGATTGACAGACAAATCATTAGGTACGAGTTCAATTATTTGTAGCACTTCATATAAGCATGAATTTGATTATACCTACGGGAGAAGAATTTATTTCAAATTTATTAATTACATAGTTCCGATGATGCTCCTGAACTCATTGACGAGAGTTTTATTTCCGATAAAAATATTTAAGTAAATAGTACTGAACTCATGATATTATATTCCCCGACACTGCAATCAATGTTATTAAATTACAATCTCGGGAATGAACAATATGGTTCAACATAATGTTAACTGAGTTCAGGAATTTATTGTGATTGTAATAGAAATTATGTCTGTTGGGATAGGAATTGATTTGTCCACATTACTTATCATATCTATGTCAAAGAAGAGGAGTTTTTGAAGAAGTGATTAATGAAGTGCTTTGTATTAAAAAATATCCCCCGAATCATCGTAGAAAAGGGGGATATTTTTGTCGGTTATTTTCTTCCGGGTTTTTTATTCTGCGGCTTATTGGTTTTTCCGGAACTCTGCCGATTAGTAGAAGGCTTGCTGCCGGGTACACTTCTGCCTTGAGACTCAGCCAGTTGCTGAGCTTCTCTCATTTTCTTCTGAAGCCATCCTTCCTTCTTTGGAGATTTTTTCAACGATTCGAGGGTAGGACGATTACTTGAGTATTTATTTATATATAATTGCTGTCCTATGCTCAACAGATTGAACATGAAGTAATACAAGTTCAAACCTGAAGGGAAGTATGAGAACATCAAAGTGAACATAACCGGCATCATATATATAAGTGATTTCTGTCTCGGGTCTGTGATGGTCAGCTTTTGCTGGAAGAACATGGTAATACCCATAGCTAATGCCAAACCTGAGATATGTGAAATTCCGAGAATGGGGAAGCCGAAATCAATAAGTTTGTCAGGAACAGACAAGTCAGTAATCCAAAATGCAAAATGTGCCTGTCTCAAGTCAATTGAAGCTCTTAGGAGCTGCCAGAGTGCAATAAGTATCGGCATCTGTAAAATCATGGGTAGGCAGCCACCGGCAGGGTTGATTCCGTACTCAGAATATAATCCCATAACAGCCTGTTGTTGCTTCATGTTATCATCTTTGTATTTTTCTCTGAGTTTAGCCATCTCGGGTGCAAGAAGCTGCATCTTTTGTGCTGAACGCATCTGTTGGATGGTTAAGGGATAGAGAAGGAATTTCATTATAATTGAAAATATAATTATCGAAATTCCATAGTTAGGTACAAACTTATGAATAAATGTTAAAATCGGGAGCATAAAGTATTCCGAAATTTGTCGGATACCGTATTTCCAGCCGAGATTAACCATAGCTTCGATTTTGTACTCTTTTACAATGTCATAATCCAATGGTCCCAAATATACTCTAAAACTCTTTCTGTCATTGCCTTGATTGAAAGGAACACGTAAAGAAACGTTGTAACGTTCGACAACTCCATTATCTCTAACACTTTTTTTCCAACCGTACAAATCAGTTGTACCGTCAAAACTTTGCCAAGGTTGCGGAATAATTGCCATTCCAAAATATTTGGTTTTGATACCAATATAGTCAATTATACCTGTTTCCTTACTTTCGACAGGTTCATCGGAATCTGCGTTTAGTTCGGCAACACTACCGTTCATCTGAGCGACGGCAAATGCTTCACCTGATTCTTCGACACTATTGCCTTCCTGATACTTTACTCCGTCACCCCAGACAAGATTGTAACCTCTGTTACCCGGAATAATGTCTTCCATGTTCTGCATTACTATCTCAGTATCGAAGACATACTTACTACCGTAAAAAGTAAATTTCCGTCCGATATATTTATTTGGAGCAATTTCAAGCTTCATTTCAAAAGAAATACTGTCCTCAGACGAGAGTTTAATATAATCATCAACAGTTTCGATATTATTAAAAAACAACTCGCGACTATCAATTCTAAAACCCTCGAAAGTAGTAAATGTTAAAAACAGTTCACCTCCGTCATTCCAGACCAACTGGGCAGGTACACCGTCCCACTTATTGAAGTCCTTCAAAGTCCATGATTTAACTGCAGCACCTTTATTGGAAATCTTTGCAATCATCACATCATTTTCAATAGTAATGATTCTTTCCTCACCTATTGAAAAGTTGTTGAATTTGCTGCCATATTTACCGAGGTTATTGACAGAATCCGAGCTATGAAAATCATCATCGGCAGGGGAGAGTGAATCCGCTGCTATGCCAGTCTGCGGAAGGGAATCCGAGTTATTGGTTAATGAGCTGTCTTGAAGCTCTGTATTTCGTTGAATTTTCTTAGAATCTTCTACGGCAGTTTGTTGTTGCCAAAGCATCCAGCCTACGACAACAATGAAAATCATGACATAACCGAGTATAGTTTTCTTATCCATTATCTACAATTTAATTAGTGAGAACAATTATGACATTCAGGTACGGGATCAAAACCTCCTTTATTAAAAGGGTGGCATCTTGAGATACGTTTAACGGCAAGCCATGAACCTCTCAATACTCCAAATCTTTCGACCGATACTAAGGCATATTCGGAACAGGTAGGATAGAACCTGCAAGAAGAAGGCAAAACCGGAGAAATAAATTTTCTGTACATTTTAATAATATTTGTAATGACAAATTTCACTTAATTGGTACTCCTAACAATTCCAAAATACTTTTCGGCAGAATTGAATACATTTTCTACTGAGGGATAGACATCGTCCAGATTTATCAAAGCAGGATGTTGCGGTGCTTTTCTCCATGAGAAGACAGCATACAAAAAAGGAGTGTTGTCAAAGTTATGAAAACGTTCATAAAAAATTTTGCGAATGCTTTCTCTAAGCAATCTTTTCACTCTGTTCCTGACTACTGCTTTCTTGATGTACTTTTTTCCGGCAGATACACCATAGTAGAATGTATTTAAATCGTTACAATTTCTGACCAGACCATGATAGCGTAAATCTGTTATAAAAACCGCCGTGAGTTCTTTGTCGTAAAATTTTTTCCCGGATTGATAAACCGGTGAAAATGAATTAAATCCTTTTATAGGTTTAATTAGCAGCACAATATTCTTTTCAAATTTTATTAAAATGGGCAACAGCTATTCTTACGAAAAAGTTCGAATAACATGCCGCCCGGAAAATTATTGTTTACCGTTATTGGTCGCTGACAGTAAGTCTGTGTCTGCCTTTTGCACGACGGCGAGCCAATACCTTTCTTCCGTTCTTGGTTGCCATACGAGCACGAAATCCATGCTTATTAGCACGTTTACGCTTGCTCGGCTGAAATGTTCTTTTCATCACACACCTGATATTTAATATTTAATAAATTATAATTTGCACAATTTTAGAACTACAAAGATATGATTTTTTTTCGAAATATGAAAAACATTTGAAAAAAATCTGGTGCAATCCAACGATATATGACAAATTATATGCTTACTTTTCTCTTGTACCGAATATTAAGTCCCATAATGGAGAGCTGACGCCAAATCCGGCATTCGGCTCTACATAATGGTGTTTCATGTGGTGTTTCTTTAATTTTAACAACAGCTTATTCTTAAAAGCAAAATGATGTACCGAATAATGCAGAGTATCATAGGCAAGATATCCTGCTACAAACCCCGAAAAAAAAGCCGGAGTGTAAGTAAAGCCTATCGTGAAATTAAAAATATACCAAAATAAAAAAGCTAGTGGTATGCTGACTGAAGGTGGCATTACGAGTCGGTATCTATCTTGTGGATAATCATGATGCACTCCATGAAATGTCCAGTGTAATCGCTTTCCGAATTCGGACTTCGGGTGATAATGGAAAATGAACCTATGAAGCAAATATTCAGTCAGACTCCAACCGATAGCACCTAATACAAAAAGTACAATGCTTCCGATAACACTCACTGCTTTTTCTGCTATCGAGTAGTAGAAAAAGTAAGAAATTACAGGTATATATATAATCAATGGTACAGAAAAATGTACTTTTGAGAACATCTCAATGAATCCACTTTTAAACATTCGTACAGATTCTGTCGAATTTGAGACAAAATGTTTACCCATAAGACTATTCCTTTACAATCTCCATAAGGGTTATATCGCTGTCCACTTGTTCACCTTCTTTGCATTTAATCTTTTCGACTGTTCCGCTTATTGATGAATGCAATTTTGTTTCCATCTTCATAGCTTCAATTATCATGAGCGGTGTGCCTTCATTGATGAGCTCACCTTCTTTTACTAATATTTTGACAATAGAACCCGGCATGGGAGATTTGATATGTTCATGACTGTCATCATTGACTTCTGTCTCGTCAATATAAAAAGCTTCATCAGGCATAATGTCAAAAATATATTGCACACCTTCATACATCACATAAATATGTTTGTCATCTTTAGCCGCGTATGCATAATATTCGGAATCATTTCCGAGAGGCAGATAGTTGTTATCTTCATCATTCTTTGCAATCCTCAAAACATCTTCCCGTCCATCTATTTTGGCTTTTAATATACTGGAATACTTCTGACTTGTTTCAATTTTGTACTTTTTATCAAGATATCTTAGTATCATTTTGTTTTTCCTTTAGAGAACAACAATTCCCATTTACCGATATTAAGCCAAGGGTCTTTATTCTCAGGCTCAAATGATGTATTTATATGTGCAGCAACACCTAATGCATGAGGGAGATTTCCCTCAAAATCGAACTTAATCAGCTCAGCATAATTTTTGTCAATATATCCTGTGTAGGTATCCCCGTTTTTGAAAATCTCGTTTTCCAACAGACCAATCATAAATGGCAGTGATGTTTTTACTCCAAGTACAGCTGTGCTTTTCAGTGCATCAATCATCCTTTCTGTGGCTTCTTCTCTGGTATCGCCGTTTACAATTAATTTTGCTAAAATAGGGTCATAAAATATTGACACATTTGTTCCTGTTTCGATGCCGGAATCAAACCTGACTCCTTCGCCAATGGGTGCTTTATGGAGTAATATTTTACCGGATGAGGGCATGAAGTCGTTGAAGGCATCTTCTGCATAAATTCTGCACTCAATTGACCAGCCGTTTATTGATAAATCTTTCTGATTAAATGGAATTGGCTCTCCGGCGGCAATATTTATTTGAAGTTGAACTAAATCTATTCCTGTAATTTCCTCCGTTACGGGATGCTCAACCTGAATACGTGCATTTACTTCCAAAAAGTAAAAACTACCATCTTCATCGAGCAGAAATTCCACAGTACCAACGTTATCATAGCCGGCTGATTTAACTGCCTGAATGGCAGCTTGCCCCATTTTGTTGCGTAATTCTTCATCAAGAGCAGTGGATGGAGCTTCTTCAATTATTTTCTGATGGCGTCTTTGCAGCGAACATTCCCTTTCAAATAAATGAATATAGTTCCCATGACTGTCACCAACTACCTGAAATTCGATGTGACGCGGCTTTTGGATATATTTTTCCATGAAAATTTCATCACTGCCAAATGCGGAAAGGGACTCTCTTTTAGCCGAATCAATTGCATCAGCAAGTTCATTCGGAGATTTAACAACTCTCATACCTTTACCGCCACCGCCTGCCGCTGATTTAATCAGCACTGGATAACCGATTTTTTCAGCAAAATGAGAATATTCATTAATATCAGAAGTATTACTTTTTACGCCCGGCACAACAGGAACACTGTTAGAAATCATAAGATCGCGTGCTTTCGTCTTAGAGCCAAGAAGTCTCATTGACTCAGGATTTGGACCTATGAAAATCAAGCCTGCATTTCGGACTTTTTCGTTAAATTCAGGATTTTCCGATAAAAAACCATATCCGGGATGAATGGCATCAGCTCCTGATTTCAGAGCTGCTTTAATTATTTTATCCATATCAAGATATGATTCTTTTGCTGCAGTACCACCAATTGCGAAGCACTCATCTGCAAGTTTGACATGTAGTGCATCAGCATCAATTTCCGAATAAACGGCAACTGATGTAATCCCCATTTCCTTGCATGCCTTTATTACTCTGCATGCAATTTCACTTCGATTTGCAATTAATATTTTATTAATCAAATTTTCTCCGGTTAAATTCTCCAAATCGGCTCTCTTTTTTCTAAAAATGCTTTGATGCCTTCGCGACCTTCTTCACCTGTTCTGAGTTGTGCAATAACATTCGAAATATACTCAATTGATTCATCGCGGGATGAATTTCTTAGTGATGTCATCATCTCTTTTACAGTTTTAACAGCCAAAGGACCATTTTTAAGTATATAATCAATTTTGATTTGAACTTCTGAATTAATATTATTACGATTAACAACATAATTTATTAATCCCATCTCCAAAGCCTGCTTTGAATTAATTCTTTCCCCTGTAATTAGCAGCTCGCGTGCCTTTGTTTCGCCAATTCTTGCCAGCACAAATGGCACAATCGCTGCCGGAACAATACCAATCGCAACTTCACTAAGTCCAAAGACGGCATTTTCTTCTACAAAAATAATATCACTGACAAGCATTAAACCAACTCCGCCACCTACAGCAGACCCGTTAACTTTTGTGATCACAGGCTTAGGGTGCTCATGAATCAAATACAACAATTCGACAAGCTCTTTGGATTCTCTGTAATTTTGCTCATAATCGTATTTACTGATTTCACCAAGCCATTTTAAGTCAGCTCCTGAGCAGAACGACTTCCCTTCGCCTGTAAGTAATATACATCTGATACTGTCTTCAAATTGTAGTGATTTAAAGGCTTGTGTCAATTCTGAAATTACTTGGGAATTAAGTGCATTCCGTACTTCTGGTCGGTTGAGAGTTACTGTGGCAACGGAATTTTGTATCTCGAGTTTTATGGTTTCGTAATTCATAAATAAAAAAAATAATTTAAACGATTAATGATTGATTTTACTTTTTATGTAATTAATAGAATGAATATTATGGTGGAAAGTTGAAGTGGAATTAATAAATTAAACCTCTATCATGCTATCTTTTTAGCGGAATACTACTAAGCACAATGAAGCAAGTATCAAATATGTCTTTCGATTTCCTGTTTAATTGAATTTCTGACTTTATTCATCAAATCTAATTCATCTTTTTTCCCGGAGCCGGTGTATTCAATAGCTTGACCAATGTTAACAACAGCTGTCCCTGAACGTAGCAGAATTTCTTTGTTAGGCAGTAAAGCTGCGGAGCCGACAATGCTCACAGGAACAATTTTTCTTCCGCTTCTGGAAGCAAGCATAAATGCTCCTCGTTTGAACTCTCCGAGACTACCGTCTGAAGTTCTGGTCCCTTCTGGAAATATCAACACGGACTCACCGGTACTGACAGTGTTTACAGCTTCATTAATACCGGACATGGAATCGCGAGCATTCTCTCTTTTGATACCAATGAAAGGTGAAAGAGCAAGCCCCCATCCGAATACAGGAATTTTTTCAAGCTCTTTTTTATAAATTATCCTGAAATTATTCGATAAAGACGACAATAAAATAGGAATATCTATCAGGCTGGAGTGGTTCGCACAAAATATATATGATTCATCCGAATTAATATTTTCATATCCTTTAATCTGAAGTTTGATTCCTGAGATGAACAAAATATGGGAGCCCCAAAACCTTGCTAAAGGGAAGAATGCTTGTTTCCCGATAATCAGAACCGTTATCATTGATACAAGCGACATCAATACGGAGAATATCACAATGTAACTGATTGATACAATTGATAATATTTTTGTGATCGGATTAATTATTCAACCTGCCACAGACAGCATGACAAATCTTCTGAACAGTAAAATCAGTAAGACGATAAAAACGCATAAGTCCTTCCGGTCGGCAGCTTACAATCCCGTTGCTTTGTAAAATTCTAAGCTGTTTAGATACATTAGCCTGCAATAATCCGGTATTATCAATAATTTCGGTAACGGATTTCTCGCCGTCAAATAATGAACGCAGAATTTTCAGCCTCGAAGCTTCAGACAGAATTTTAAATCTGTTAGCTATCATTTCTATCTCGGCATCACTAAGAATCGTTCTTTCTTCATCCATATAAATTATTTCGATTAGGTTTTCCATAGTACTGCAATATAAACTAATTTAACTCTTTTATTAAAATTACAAATAGTCAATACGGTATTGACGAACTAACTTAGAAATTATAAAAAATAAAATTTAGAGCAAGAATATTAACCTGATTCCAAATCGTCTCATGTATCAAATTGGCACGTATATCGTCTATTAATGTAAGAATTATTATAAACATATTTGGAAATATATACTTTGAAATATTTTTTGGCAATTACTGCTTTTATGTTGATATCGTTTTCGGAATCGGTTTTTTCACAGAGTAAAGTCATTTTTCCGGGTGAATATATTGAATATGAAGTATCATTTTTGGGGGTAAAGTTAGGAAACATCAGTATTACATCTGAGTCATTGGTGGACTTTAAAGGAAAAAAGGTATTCAAAGCTAAGGCTGAAATGAAATCGAATCCCGGGATACCATTTGTCAGTCTGCATGCCTTTTTCGATAGTTGGATGGATACAAGACTTACCAATTCCTACGAATTTGTCGGCTCGACAAAAGGAGATGAGGGTATATGGGAAAAAGAAATATTTTATATGGAATATGATAAAAATTTGATTACTTACGAAAAAAGTGTCAAAGGTGTAGTACAGGAAACCAAGCCGATTCAGTTCGACAAGAAAGTGGTTGACGGCTGTGCTTTGTTCTTTTTTGCGAGACAATATACCGATATTAAACGAACCATAAAAGTACCTACTGTGATAGCTACGGGAATTTCCTATACTCATTTGAATTTCCACGGTACTAAATCAAGTACGAATATAGGATCTGTGAAGTATCCGATAAAAACTCTGTATTTCGACGGCAGAGCAGAGTGGGAAGGTATCTACGGTTTGAAAGGCTTTTTCAAAGGTTGGTTTTCAGACGATGAAGCAAGAGTGCCTATCAAAGCACAGATGAATGTCTATGTAGGAAATGTTGATATTGAGCTTATAAAATGGAAACGTGGTGATTGGGTCCCTCCAAAAGCTGATTAAAATATGAAGGAATATTTTGTACAAATTGCATTTGTGGGTTTAGGCGGGTTTGTCGGTTCGGCAGCCCGTTTTGCCCTATCAGAGATAATCAAGCAGTTTGATTTTTCAGGTCAGCATTACGCTACTCTGATAATAAATATTGTTGGAAGCTTCATTTTGGGGATATTAAGTGAGCTTGTTATTATGAAGGACGCCGCTATCAGCAGTGAACTGGCGCTTTTTCTTACAGTTGGATTATGCGGTGGGTTCACTACATTTTCAACTTTTTCTTTAGAGAATATTAACTTACTAAGACAGGGACTGCTTCTCGAAGCCGGAGTTTATATAACACTGAGTGTTATAGGAGCTTTAGTCTTTTTTGCAGTCGGTTTGCTTTTAGTCAAATATACTTTAGCAGGCTGACCTATGAGAAATAAGCTCAAATACTTAGTATTCAATAAACCTTATCAGATGTTGTCACAATTCACAAAGGTTGAAGGTAAAAAATCTCTGGGTGATGCCGGAATTGTTTACGATGATGTGTACCCCATTGGAAGACTCGATTACGACAGCGAGGGATTATTGATTTTAAGTAATGATAAATATCTGATACACTCATTCACTTCACATAATCCTAATCATAAAAGGACCTATTTGGCACAAGTTGAAGGCATTTTTTCGGAACTCGCAGTTCAATTGCTGTCAAATGGTGTAGATATAAATGTCAACGGTAAATTGTACAGAACCAAGCCCTGTAAGATTGAAAGGATACTAGAACCAGCAGAAATTCCCGAACGTGTTCCTCCGATAAGATTCCGAAAGAACGTACCTGATTCCTGGATAAAGATTACTTTAAGTGAGGGGAAAAACCGTCAAGTAAGAAAAATGACTGCAAAAGCTGCTTTCCCTACTCTGAGATTGATAAGGATTGCCATAGAAAACTTGACACTTGATAATATTAAAACAGGGGAATATGTTGAGGTGGACAAGAATTATATTTACAGAAAATTAAAAATAGAAATGATAAGTTGATATCTTTATTACTATTCTTATAAATGTAGAGATAGAAACTCTTACCCAATAAATAACAGGAATCCCATTTAACTTATTATGTAGCAATACATATCTAAAAATCAACATATTAAAATATTTTTCTATGTATTCAGTTTAATTTTTAAAATAAGTACTGAAACAATTATGAATGTTGAATCAAGAAATAATTATATACAAGAATTACTTGCCGAACATGCAACGTCAGCTTCCGGAGGAAGCACCACTCTATATATCAAAGCTTATAATTTAATAATTAATTTGTTATTAATCAAAATATGTAGTATTTTTAAATCAGATTATAATATCTGATTATATAAACTTAATTATAAGGAGTGAGTATGAGCTATAAAAAATACTGGATTATATTAAGTGCTGTTATGGGTATATCCTTTGCAGTACTGCTCTACTATGGCGGAGAAATTTACAGGGAGATGCCGCCAATCCCCATGAAAGTCATTGACGAGGCTGGGAATCTCATAACCGATGAGGAATCAATTCTCGACGGTCAAAACATCTGGCAATCTACCGGTGGGCAACAACTGGGCTCAATATGGGGACACGGTGCTTATGTTGCTCCTGACTGGACAGCCGACTGGCTTCACTTAGAGGCTGAGTTCATGCTTGATGAATGGAGTAATATTGACTTCGGAGTAAAATTCAAGGAATTAGACGCTGAAAAACAGGCATCCATAAAGCAAAGACTTGTCACTGACATAAGAAAAAATACTTATGACCCTCAGACTAAAACCATTACTATATCGGCAATACGAGCTAAGGCATATAAATCCAATAGTGAACATTACCGAAAACTATTCATGGATGACCCTGAATATCTTGAATTACGTGATGCTTATGCAATGAAAGATAATACTATCAAAGATCCGGAAAGAATGGTTAAGCTGAATGCATTCTTCTTTTGGACAGCTTGGGCTGCTGTTACTCAAAGACCGGAGAAAGAAATAAGCTATACCAATAACTGGCCCCCCGAAGAATTGGTGGACAATAAACCGGCAGGAAGTTTACTGCTCTGGACCGGGTTTAGCGTAATTATGTTGATAGCCGGTATAGGGGGAATGATTTATATACATGCCTCAACAAAAGAAGATCATCCGGATTCGTATCCTGTCAGCAATCCTATGGAAGGTATGGTGATTACACCGTCTATGAGAGCCTTGTTGAAGTATCTGTGGGTGGTAGTACTCCTGATAATTGTTCAAATTATTTCCGGGGTAGTGACCGCTCACTACGGAGTAGAAGGGCAAGCTTTCTATTCGATTCCTTTATCGGAATTTATGCCTTACAGCTTGACAAGGACATGGCACGTACAGCTTGGTATATTCTGGATAGCAACTTCTTGGCTTGCGACAGGTATGTTCATAGCTCCCGCAATATCGGGATATGAACCTAAGTATCAAAAACTTGGCGTGAATGTATTGTTTGGAGCATTGCTGATAATTGTTGTCGGTTCTATGATAGGGCAGTGGGCTGGAATAATGCAAAAGATGGGCTTGGAAACCAACTTCTGGTTCGGGCATCAAGGTTATGAATATGTTGACCTGGGAAGGTTTTGGCAGATATTCTTGTTTGTGGGGCTACTAATATGGCTTGTTCTGATGTTTCGACCTTTGATTCCGGCTTTGAAGAAGTCTGATGAGAATAAATCACTGCTGATATTATTTGCTATTTCAATCATAGCTATCGCTCTCTTCTATGGTGCAGGATTGATGTGGGGGCAGAGAACAAACTTAGCTATAGCAGAATATTGGCGCTGGTGGGTAGTACATCTTTGGGTTGAAGGCTTCTTCGAAGTATTCGCTACTGTTGTGATAGCATTTTTATTTGTCAGGCTCGGATTGTTGAAAATTCGTACTGCTACAGTTGCAGCCTTGACATCTACTTCTGTTTTCCTCTCCGGAGGTATCCTGGGCACATTCCACCACCTTTACTTCACCGGAACTCCTATAGAGGTGCTCGCTCTGGGTGCAACTTTCAGTGCTCTTGAGGTGGTGCCTCTCGTACTCATCGGATTTGAAGCATTTCACAATCTTCAACTTAGTAAAGCTACAGAATGGCTGATTAAGTATAAATGGGCAATTTACAGTTTCATTGCTGTCGCCTTCTGGAACCTCGTCGGTGCGGGAATCTTCGGCTTCTTGATTAATCCGCCGATTGCTTTATACTATATGCAGGGCTTAAATACAACTCCCTTACATGGTCATACTGCTTTATTCGGTGTTTACGGTATGTTGGGTATCGGTTTGATACTTTTTGTATTGAGAAGTATGAATCCGAAATTGGAATGGAATGAAAACCTGATTAAATATTCATTCTGGGGTATTAACATTGGACTTGCTGCTATGGCACTATTGAGCTTACTACCTGTCGGATTGATGCAGACTATTGCGAGTGTTAATCATGGTTTGTGGTATGCTCGTTCTGCTGAATTTTTGCAATTGCCTGAAGTCAACTTCTTTAAATGGATGCGTGTTGTAGGTGACACGATTTTTGCAGTTGGTGCCTTGGGTTTTGCATGGTTCGTTCTGACTCTTAAATTAAAAAATAAGTAAATGCTATATTTAATCCGGAAAGCCATCAGGCTTTCCGGATTATACTTCAATAATCTATTGAGTCTGCTTTTCTATTCGACACTGAGACAAGTAACATTTTACCAGATACTGTTGTTTTCTAATACCAGGTCTCAATTATTTCTTGATTACAGTGAAATTAAATCTGAGCAATTCCGATAACATTGCCTGAATTATCTTTAACCTTGATACATTGTTGTCCTGTTACAGGGTGAGGGAATATCGGACTCCCGTTTATAAGCTGTCCACCGTTGTTTAGAACTCTATTTTTTAATAATGCCAGATCCAAATCTGTATATACATACATGCAAGTAGCAGTATCGGGTGCTATGTAATCATCACCTGCTTCATACATAAATACAGGAATTGATTGGCAGTCTTCGTGCGGAATTATATATCCTATGGTTGATCCTCCCGGTGCAGAAGGATATCGTTGCAGTACCATACCGGTAAACACATTGGTATAAAAGGCACTTGCATCAGACAATTTTTTGATCGGTAGCTCCAGCCATCGAATTTGATTCTTGCCTGTTTGAATTGTTTCGTCTGACATAAAAAACACTCTCCCAAAAAAATTAATTGATATGTAAATTACAATTCTATTTACGTGGAAGTTTTTAAATAATTTTAAAAATATTTGGAAATGCGAAATAAATATAAATATTTATATGGTATGAACTTGTCAGATTTTTGGATTGGAGTTTTATCTGCGGATAATGCTTATGTTTGACAAGGCGCCGTCTATATAAAAATCGATTTTATTTACATTTTGATAATAGTTATCAGATATGAAAACGCCGGAGCTGTTCATTGACAGACCGGCAAAATTTGTTTTGGATAAGGTCATATCGCCTTGGACTGAGCAAGCGGCATCATTGGGTATTTCGATTTCTAAAGTAGCTGCACCGCAGTTAATCTTGACTTTTGTAATTGGAAAATCTGCCGACAGTTTAATTGTAGCATTACTTGCACCGGCGTCAATGCTAAGGCTTTTTACTTTGAGCTCGTTCAAATTCAAAATAAGACTTGAAGCTCCGGCACTGATGTCAATATCCCAATCCAGCATGTCATAAACTTCAATTTTTGAATATCTCCCGCCGCCGTCATTATCAACAAAGGAGTAGTTTAAAACAATAGTTGTATCATTTGGATTGTCAATATCAATATCACACAAAGCCGAGCCTGAATTAATCTTGTATAGATATTCATCTGTCGAACCTACAACAAATTTACCGGCGCCGCCGGAAAAATTTAGTTTTGCATCTTTAATACCTTTAGCAGGTACGGCTTCGCTTCTATTACAATTAGATGTAGTTTCGTTTTCAAAATCTTTATTCCCTTTAAATGAATCAACAAAACTAATACCGCCACTAATAAATGTAATAATAATCATTGCTGATAACACACCTGCTAAAGCCATTAAAATATTCTTAGCGAGCTCCGGAATTTTCAATAAAACTGCACCCCAAATTACAAGAAGCAGGGGCCACCAACCAACAAGTTCACTAAAATCGGCAGTAAGCAGATTAAAATTATTCAAAAGGAGAAGTACTCCTGTGAATATCAGGAAAGTACCCCAGAAAAACAAGGCGCTTTTCATCTGAACCTCCTGCTTCTATTGATTAATGCTCTATAAATTATGAATATTCCGAAACCTACAAGCGTTATGGGCCATACAAGATGAAATTCAATGGAAGGGAATAATTTATGCAGTAAAATCATCAATCCGAAAAGTATCAAGACAATACCGGCTATTAAATTCCTTTGGTTTTTTATACCTGAGCTATTAATCTCATTTATAGACGGAGGATCGTCTTCTATACTTTCATTATAAGGATAATCCTGCACATCGTTAAGTGGTACGAATATCCAAAGAGCAATATATACAAATAAGCTTAATCCCCAAGCAAACAATGAGATTACGAATATTACACGGATTATCACCGGATCTACGTCAAAGTATTCACCCAGACCTCCGGCTACACCACCGATAATTTTATTTCTTTCGGACCTGAACAATTGTCGTGTCATTTTACTACCTGTTGCAAAAGTTAAAGCGTCATATCAATAATACGCTGATTAACTTAACATGTTTCATTTGATAATTGACTGGAAATATCCTTATAGGTCATGAAATTTTCTACTAAAATATTATAATACAAAATTTTCAAATTGTTTTAAGGAATTTGGATTGACAAGAGCTGTCTTGTTTTTTACGGGTTCACCGAGTAAAGTTTTAAGTACAGCAATTTCAACTTTCTTACCATTTAGAGTGTGGGGGACATCATTGATGGCATAAATGTTTTCGGGAACATGCCTCGGTGTAAGCGACTTCCGTATTTTAGTCTTTATTCTTGAAAATAATTCCTCACTAGGAATAATACCACTTCTAAACACTACGAACAGAAGAACTGAGACATCATTATTCTTCGGATAGCCGACGACTATTGAATCCGAAACTTCATCCATAGATTCAACTACTCTGTAAATTTCGGAAGTTCCAATACGCACACCCCCCGGGTTTAGAGTAGCATCACTTCTACCATATACGACTACTCCACCATTTTCAGTTATGCGAATGAAATCACCGTGTCGCCATATTCCGGGATAATAATCAAAATAGGAAGAATAATATTTCATATTATCAGGATCATCCCAAAAATAAATAGGCATTGAGGGAAAGGGAGCAGTGCATACTAATTCGCCTTTTTCCTCGATTACGGCTTGAGACTCATCATTGAAAGCCAGGACTTTCATACCCAATCCGCGACATTGTATCTCTTCAGAATAAACAGGAAGGGTAGGATTTCCGAGCATGAAGCATGAAATAATATCAGTGCCGCCTGATATTGAAGATAATTGAATATTACTTTTGACCTTCGAGTACACCCACTTGAAATTATCATCACTCAATGGTGAACCTGTTGAAAGCATAATTTTGAGTGAAGACAGGTCGAATGATTCGGATGGTACAATGCCTGATTTCATACATGAACTAAGATATTTCGGACTGGTACCGAATACTGAAATTTCAGCTTCTTCTGTTATTTCCCACAATCGTGTGATACTCGGATAAGCCGGACTTCCGTCGAAAAGGATAATTTCTGCACCGACGGCAAGAGATGATACAAGCCAGTTCCACATCATCCAACCGCAGGTTGTAAAATAAAAAATTTTATCATTATCTGTAAGATTGGTATGCAGTACAAGCTCTTTCAAATGTTGTAACAAGGTGCCGCCGGCACTATGAACAATACATTTTGGTACACCTGTTGTTCCTGATGAGTACATTATATAAAGCGGGTCGTTGAAATCAATTTGCTCGAACTCTATTGTTTCAGCCTGATTGTCTATGAATTTCTGATATGATATAAAAGCGGAACTATAATCAACCGCACTTGATATTTGATTAATTATCACAATCTTACTTAATGAAGGTATATTTGATTTTAATTGATTAATAATGGAAATTGATTCAAATATTTTCCCACCGTATGAATAACCGTCCACCGCAAACAAAACCTTAGGTTGCACTTGCGAAAATCTGTCTAATACGCCCTGCACACCGAAATCCGGTGAGGTAGATGTCCACACGGCACCGATAGAGCTTGCTGCGAGCATAGCTATAACAGCTTCGGGACAGTTGCTTATAAATCCGGCTACTCTGTCACCTTTCATCACTCCTAAGTCTTTCAATGATTTGGCACATTTTGCAACTTCAAGATTTAGTTCCTTATAACTGATTTTTCTTGTAGGCAAATTTTCAGAATAGTGAATCAATGCAGTCTCATCATCATTAAATCTCAGGAGATTCTCGGCAAAATTTAATTTAGCACCATCAAACCACCTGTAATTTGATATATCATCTGCTGATTTTGTTTTATCTTTGAAGCTGAGTACTGAGTGATATTTCTTTGAATGAATTATATCAAAAAATTCCCACAGACATTGCCAAAAATTAGCAGGATAGTTGACCGACCAATCATAGAGGTCGTCGTATTGCATCAAATTAATTTTAAATTTCTCATTAACGAATAAGCGGAATTTCGACATATTTGAATTTTCAATATAGTCTTTGTCCGGTATCCAAAGTGCTTTTTTCTGCATTGAAAGCAAATATTACTCCGACAAACTTATAATTTTGTGATATTCTTCATCATTCAGTGGCATTACAGATAATCTACTTTGCTTGACCAATGCCACATTTAAAAGCATCGGCTCAGACTTAATCATAGCAAGTGTAACCGGATTATTGAGTGATTTATTGACTTTCAATCTGACGGCTACCCACCTGTCATCCATACTTGTAGTATCTTGATATGCCTTCTTTGTTACTTCGGCTATACCCACAACAGATTTGACGGTTTGACTTTCATATACTAAAATCGAATCACCAATGTCCATGTTCAAAAGGTTCAGTCTTGCTTGATAATTCCTAACACCGTCCCAGTCTGTTTCAATTTCGGCGAGGAAATCCTGCCATGAATATGAGTCCGGATCGGTTTTGACTAACCAATAAGCCAATTGATGCTCCCTAATTATTTTCGTAATGCGTTTAATAATGCATTTTCAATAGTCAAATTAGGTGTTGAATTTGGACTGTTTACACTGTTTAATGTATCGGAAACCGAATAAACAGGTTCAGTGGCTTTCAATACAATTATTGTCGGAAGTTCTTTTAGAATAATCATTTCACTATATGGATGATTATTTGTTAGATTGCTCATGGTAAAAAATTCTACTAAGTTCAAATCTATATCGGACTCTTGCAGTACTTTCATAAACCCGGGAGATTGTAAGTGCTTACCGGGGCATGAGCAGGAGGGCTTCATGAATACAACGAATTTGTGTAACGAAGGATTGTATGTTTCTTTGATTTCCTGTATAACTGACGGTAAAGGCTCATACTTGTCAATTTCATGATTGAACCATGTGTATCCGGGAATAGTAGCAAGCTGGTCAACAGTTACTTTCTCAGCTGTAATGTTTGTACTGTTCTCGGAGCATGCTGATATAAATATCATTGCAGCAAGTATAATCAAAGCGTAGATGTATTTCATTGATCTCTCCTCAAATAATTTTTATGTTAAAATTGTATTATCTATAAATTTATTTAACTGTTATCATTCAAAAGTATTTTAGTTGAATAATGGAAAAGTGAAATTTATTTATTTATTCAGATTTACATTATATATAATTCGAAATAAACATAAACTTCACTTCTTTAAGATTTCTACAACAAAAAAAATATACTAAGAATTATCTTACTATTAGCTTGGCAGTCTGCTCAAAATTTCCATAACTTGCCTTAATATAATAAACACCCGAAGATATATTCGGCAGAGTAAAGCCAAAGGAATTTTCACCACTTGTGACATGACTCAACATCAAATCTGAAACTTTTTGACCTTGATTGTCATATAAATCAATCCGAACCTGTGCATAATCATTTGATGTTAAGGTCATCACAATATTTTCACCGGAAGATACCGGATTAGGATATACATTGAAAATTGATTTTCCTTCTTCGGTTACAGATACAGCATCTTTGTCATAGGCATGGAAGTTATCAAAGAAAATTACACCTCCGCTGCCTGAAATATAATCAATCTTGAACATAGTTTTGTCGCTCACTTCATAATCGGAAAGGTCAATTTCGAACTTCTTCCAGTCATTTGATGTCGGAATCACAAGGAAATCCTGTATTTCCAAAGGATTTTCGAGTGGTTCCGAGAAAGTTTGCAACTCATCTCCCCATTTTTTAAATACAGAGCTTGATGTTTTCCAATCATCATTTGACATAAGGATTTGTAAAGTATCCGTAAAGTTAGTTTTTTCGATTACATAAGGCGGCAAATAATAACTGTAATTATAAGCGACATCAAATTCCAGAAATGGTTTTACCGCTTTTGAATAATCGAACTTCGTTGTCAACATTGATTCTGTCAATCCGAAATTGTAATAGGCTAACTGAGTGTTCAGCATAAGCATACATCCGTTACCGTCTTTTCCGACAGAAGTCTCCGGCATCCATGATAAGAAATTTCCTGATTCTTGTATAGCGAAATAATTTGCTGTCAGGTTTGGGTCTGCAAATGTTTCTTTGAATGGCAGAGATACGGAATTATTTGATACATTGAAAATAAATTGTCCTTGATTGAAAAGAAGATTCGGTTCATAATTTTGGTCGTTGTATTTACTCACTGAAATGGTCATCATATAAGCACCGTCAACATATTCATCTTTCGGTAATGTGATATCAATATATTGGTCTCGTGTCAGATTTCCCGTCCAATCAAATGATCTGGCAACTTCACCGACAGTGTATTCAAATGTCATTGATGTAATGGGTACTTCACCGAGATTTCTCATCCTGCATTTCAACTCCGGACTGTTATCGTACGACATGATTGGTCCGTAAAGTCTGTGAATGACCGGTATAGCTTCATCTAATTTAACGTATAAGTACTCATGCATCATTTCAGTAATCTGATTTGGCGGTATAGAATGGGCGAGCTCAGGCATTAGAACGTATAATAATTTTGAGTTATGTGAAACCAACGAATCAGTCAACATCTTTATAGTTCTTAAAAAACCGATGTCTTGGTCTCCATGACATATAGATATTGGAATTTTCGGAGCGTTTTCGTATTTAATAGGTGTTGAAATTGTATAGTTTTGGACATCGTATGGACTTTGCATTGCCGGAGTATGGAGTAATAATCCAAATACTTTGTCCGGATGAGCCAAGCCGTATATCAATGCACTTCT
>JBAYPL010000007.1:0-24066 GCA_041677745.1 Kapaibacterium sp. (SeqCode) | reverse complement strand
ATGTACCTGACGGCAGGTTCAGAACAGATAAATCAATCGTATGGCTTATGCTCTGCGAATAGGGAAGTGTACCGTTTAGGAGAACAATTCCCTGCATTGAAATAATTTCATAGCTTACTTGCTCCGCAGAATTTTCTCTTAATTCTACTTCAAAGTTTATAATCTCGCCAGCCGGATTAGGATAAACCTTAATACCTGCAATATCTCCTCTCTGGTACTCTCTGACGGAAACCGTAAGGTCAGATATTACATGTACACTTTTATTGATGTCACCATCTTTATTTGAAGTACATGTAGCTGCAATCAAAAGCTCATTATTTATTTCATCTAACTTGAAATAAATGTACTCCCCAAACATTTCTGTTTGAATCGTTGACTTTAATTCAGCAGAAAGGTCGCTTTCAGGTTCAATCATGGATTTAATGGCGCGTACATCATTTGCCGCTGTTCCGACAACAAATCCGCCGTTGTCAATATACATTAATCCCATTGGACCGAATAAATCATTAGTTCCGATATTGACTTTTTGGCTATCGCCATTTTCGGCATTAACGACGATTAATTCATTAGAGAGGGAAGAGCTTACACCGATAAGATTCTTACCGACGTCAAGATTTCTTGCATTGCTACCGGCAGAGATACTGTTTTCAAGAGAAAATTCAGCCATGTGACTAATCGGACCGTACATCAATATAGAGTTGTTCTTGCTTTCATCTTCATGAGTAAGAATCGCAAGGCTGATTTCAGGAGATTCTCCTTTTTTCGTCAGAGCATAATACTGCATATCCTCTACATAGTTACCGGCATAGACTTTTTGCAATATAGAGCCTGTCTGCAGGTTGACAACAACTATAGAGTCAGCTCTCTCAGGGTATCTGACCGCAGCGAGCAAATGAGTGCCTGCCATTTTTAATGAAACGGCATCCAGAGCTAATACCATGTCATCTTCAATTGTAAAATCGTTAAGATTGTATGATTTTATTGTATTTTCAGCAGGTATGTACATGGTTCCAGATTGTAAATCAAAAGCAGGTCTGAACGGAATTTTTATGTCGCCGAGTTCAAATTCATACTTTTGCTCTGTATGGAATAGATTCCCTTCCTTTTGAATTGTCCACCATGACGGTTTTTCGGTACCATCTGCTAAGCCGGCACAGAAGACATGCAAAGCATCATTAAAGTAGAATAATCCGGCAGGAGCTGAACCAACCTCGATTTTACTTAGAAGTTTTGCAAAAGGATTTTCTTTCTTATCCCAAATTGTAAGGGTACCGGGTACACCGTAATATTGGTCAAATGGACTCGCTGTGTAAAATAAATCATCTGATATGAATTCAATATCCTCAATTTTGTAATTACCAAAATCCTCGAATATATTCAGCATAACTCCGGTTTTCAAATCAAAAATCCTGACATCACCTGAATAAGTAGTAACATACAGAAAACCGTCTTTCACTTTTGACTCACGAGGTCCATCAAAGCCCGAAGTAGCTGTATGCCACGTAGATACTTCATGAGTACTCACATCTATTACTTTTATCCAATGTGACATATTGACTGTTACATAAAGCTTACCATCATGATAAATAATATGATTTGCAGAATTACCGACCTCTATATCATCTTCAAGTTCAAAGTCGAACATGTGGTTTATAGCTCCATACATAACATTTGAATTGTCAGAGCCGAAGTCACCCTGGTTTAGAATGGCGATACTTATTCCTTCCGGACCCGGGTAATAAATACAGTCAATTATATTCTTTCCCCCTTGGACAGTTTGCAATATTTGACCGGTCTGAAGATTCATTACTTCCACTTTACCGTTTTCACCTGACTCTGAGGCTACTGTAATCAATAAGTGTCCGCCGGCAAAGTGCACACTTTGAGCATCTATATATGCTAATTCCTCATCATCATAATCTTCTTCGTCCAAATCTAATGATACTATTTTGCCAATCATCGGTACGTAAAGTATATTTGTCACCGGATCGTGTGCAGGTCGGAGTGGTGTATTTTTTATAAAGCCGTCGAAGTGCATAACCAAGCGGGGGGGAGTACCATGGGAGTCAATTATCCACCATGACGAACTTTCATCACCCTCGTTAACCTCATAATTAAAGTTTAAGTCCTGTCCCGCACAGAATATATGCAGTTTTCCCGATGATTCATCTTTAAGTACTTTTAATGGACTTAAACCATCAAATTTTAAATTAAATGAATCATAGTAGAAACCATCATAAGCCGATAATGAGATAGATAGATATAGTAGAGCAATAATAGCAATAACAAAACGCTGCATTACGATTACCTCGTTAAATAAATGAAAAAATTACGATGTGAAAATGGAGAGTATTTTTCTTTTTCGCCATGGAGGCAATCCTTTCTATTTTCTCATCGTGTTTGTTGTCGCAAACTAGTCAATGAGCAAAACATTAAGCAGATATTCTGACTTGCCTTCATCCTCTTTTCCCGCCTTCCCATGTTACTACACAGTGGCTTACTCTCATTAGAGTCAGGGAAATTTGTCCGGCTTCACAGCGGCGCAACCGTGCAGGATTCTCACCTGCTTCCCTTTAAAGCTGTCCAATAAATTGACACAGCTACACTTAAAGTTCTAAATTCAAAAATATATAAAATTTGTGAAATACCAAAAATTTCGCTCAAATTATTACTCTTTTACTTTCATTACATAACAAATCTTATATTAATATTTATGAAATAGTAACTAAATCAAATTTCATTTGTTATTATTAATGACTTAATTAACAAATTTTAAAAGGTGATTATGATTAAAATAATCTATAGTATTTTTTTGACTTGTTTTGTATTTTTCATTTTTTCATGTGCTGACGGTATTGTAAGCGAATGTCCAGATGATAGCTCTCCTGTTGTACGTGCAACTTTCAGTTCGATTCAATCTGAGGTTTTTGACAAAAGCTGTGCCGGTTCCGATTGTCACGGAGGTACAAATCCAAGTGCAGGACTAAGACTTGCCGGAATAAACAGCTATGACAATATCGTTAACAAAGAGGTATTCGGCATGATGTTAGTAAAACCGGGCGCATCGGAAGAAAGCTACCTTTTTGCCAGGATAAGCTCAGACATTACATCATTGCAGATGCCGCCTACCGGCAAATTACCCAGGAGTGTCATTGATTCAATAAGAGTCTGGATTGATAATGGCGCTCTCAATAATTAACACTTTGAAAATTCTAAATATAGGTGAATCATGAAAATAATAAATCATATTATATTCTTGATACTTGCAACTACAATTTTGTACTCCGCCGAGTATCATGTAGATAAATCAAACAAGAATTTGGTCAGATTCATATCTGAAACTCCTATTGAAAATTTTGACGGTAAAACTGATAAAATTGACGGTTATTTAGTAGTTGTCAATCAAGATAATCTTTCAAATTCGGAATTGTATTTTGAGACGGAAGTTGGAACTTTCGATACAGGTATAGGCTTAAGAAATCGGCACATGCGAGAGGATTACCTTCATACAGATAAATATCCCCTTTCACATTTTACAGGAAAAATTACAGATAGTAAACAGCTGAGTGAAACAGAATTTGACATTACAGCATCAGGCAAGCTCTATCTGCATGGTGTAACAAAGGATGTGAAAATAAGCGGAAAGATTTATAAGTTGAAGGATGGTTTCAAACTAAAATCTGACTTCACGGTCAAGTTGCCTGATTACAAGATAAAGGTTCCGAAATTTATGTTTGTCAGAATCAGTGAAGAGATTAAATTACAATTAGACTTTAATGTTAAATTAGCAGAGTAAAATATTTATATGAACAAGATTACAATTATCATCATTTTATTATTGTCATCAACAGCTATGTTAAGCCAAACAAAATGGCAGAGGTCCGAGCCTATTCAAGAACATGTCAGTATATTCCGTTCTATCGAGGCATTGAGCCTCCCTACAAGTGAAACTATGCAGAGTGGAGATATTTATTTCCATATCTCTCACAAGTTTCTAATACCTGTATCCGAAGGAGCCGAAGAACTGTTCGGATTTGACGGAGGTATAAACATGCGTCTTGCGTTAGGATACGGAATCACTGATGATATTTTTGCGAGCTTAGGCAGAACAAATTTGGACGGAAATATAGATTTACAAGTCAGAGCTAAGGTTTTTGAAGGCAGAGTTATTGACATTCCACTCGGTATTTCTATCAATGGAGCTCTTGCATATAATTCTAAGGTCAGTATAGAGCCTGAGGATAATTCAAGACTTTGGCAATATTATGCACAAGTCATAGCCAATACAAAGATTGGTAAATTAGGATTAGGTGTAGTACCTTCCTTCCTGTATAATTCCAATATGTATTGTAGTGAATGTCAATACACATGGACGCTCGGCTTATACTCCCAATATTTCTTCAATGAGCGTTGGAGTATCATCGCCGAAGCTAATCCTACTCTAAACGGCTGGAGACAATATTACGATACTTATTCCATTGGAGCTGAAGTCGAGACAGCCGGACATTTTTTCAAAGTATTTCTCAGCAATAATGTATATACTAATATGAGTCAATTTCTTGGCGGAGCAAGGGATGCTTTTGATAAAGGTGATATACATATAGGATTTATCATTACAAGAGTACTTTAGCAAACCGATAAGTGCAACAAATATAATATATATCCGAGAATGATTATAATTTGAACATAGTATTTACAAATTATTTATTTTATAATCATTATGAAAATCTATAAGCTTTACAGGAAGCAACAAATTCCTGTAAGTATTCAAGCAGCATGGGATTATCTTTCCAATCCACAGAATCTTTCGGAAATAACACCTCCGAACATGAACTTCACTGTCACATCTAAGCTACCTGAAAAAATGTACGCAGGATTAATCATAACCTATAAGGTAAGCCCGCTTTTTTCTATTCCGATTACTTGGGTCTCCGAGATCACTCATATTGATGAGCCATATCATTTTGTTGATGAGCAAAAATTCGGTCCCTATTCATTTTGGCATCACAGTCACCGATTAAACCAAATTGATGATGGAGTCATAATGGAAGATATTGTTCATTACAAATTGCCATTAGGGTTAATTGGTAACCTGTTCGGCAGACCCCTTGTAAATCCGAGACTTGAGAATATATTTAATTACAGAGAAAAAGTATTGGATAAATTATTCAAGTGAATATCATTCATTTACATTATAATACATTCATCATGAGTAAAATAAATATTATCAATCCCAGTGCAATCCTATAAGCTATGAACAAATAAGTAGAGTTCTTTTTCAAGAAGTTTATTAGAAAATGAATAGCCCAGTATCCGCTAATGCCTGAAACCACTGTGGCAATGATAATGTTTAACGCATCGTCCGGGCTTAAGTAGTCTAAGGACTCCTTTACTCCGAGTAAACCACTTGCCAAAATAGCAGGGATACTTAATAAGAACGAGAACCTTGCAGAGGTTTCCCTGTCCATTCCCAGGAATAAACCGGCAGTAATAGTAGTACCCGAACGAGAGGAACCGGGAATCAACGCCACACATTGAGCCATGCCCACCATAATCGAGTCAAACAAACTTATCTTTTGCATATCCTTTTTGAATGATGCTGATTTTTCTGCAACGAACAAAATAACACCTAACACTATAAGACTTGAAGCTATCACACTCAATTCCTTAGTAAAGCTGCCTTCGATGAAATCTTTGAACATAAGCCCGACGATAACAATAGGTATAGTACCGGCTATAATCATCATTCCGAGACGCGAATCAAGGCTCTGATTAGAAAATGATTTCCTCTCAGCACTAAAATTTTCCTTTATGAAAGAAAACGGAATAGAAACGATTTCTCTCTTAAAATACACAAACACAGCAGCAAGAGTGCCTAACTGAATCATTGCAATGAACGAGGTCCACCTTTCAGGATTATCTTCTGAAATCAGACCCATGATTTTTCCGGCTATAGTTAAATGTGCTGTACTGCTGATAGGAATAAACTCGGTTAAACCCTGAATTATTCCAAGTATGATAGCTTCAATAATATTCAATTCTTCTGCCTGTCAATAATGCTTTTAGAGTTTTGATAATTCCTCGATGGCGATTTTTTCTGCAATGTTCTTTAAATTATCAGTACCATCAGCATCATTTTCTTCAAGACTGAGTATAAAGCGGTAGCCGATGGCAAAGTAAACTTTTGCACTCTTGGAAGATTTGGAATATTCCTCCATAGCGGCAACATTATCATACTTATACTTGAAAGATTTTTGGAAACCGTCACTTGTTTCGGAGGATAAGCCGAGAGTTGCCCAATATGCGACACCTGCATACATTGCATAAGCTTCATTATAATCCATCAGGACAATTTTAATTAGTTTGTTCTGATTTGACTCTGACACAAATTCCTGCTCAACAGTTGACATCGAGAAACCGGTTAGATTTGTTGACTGACCTTTAGGTTCACCGCCGGAGAAGCCGGGGATAGATTCAGGCAAGAATTTCGCAAGTTCATTGAAGTGTAAAGCAGTAGTATCACCTTTAGCTTTTCTTTCCTTTAAACGTTTTTCGGATTCATCAATTGATTTTCCCATTTCTTCCATTGCTTCCGGGGCATTTCGGATAACTTCGGCAGCATTTCTCAGCTCATCAGCTTTTTCTCCGCATGATGCTAACAGCAGAACTGCTAACAATAAAATGTTAATTTTCAACATAATAAAAAGTCCCTGAAAATTTGTAAAATTATGAATTTGAATATAAATCATTTATTTCAGATAACAAAAGATTTTTTAAAAGTTCGTAGCTTTCTCTGTCTATTTTATATTCAATAAGTGATAATTCAGCGGTGCCCAATGCGAAAAGTAGATATGCTTTAAGCTCTGACGGATGCGATTTGAGTGAAGATATATGTTTATTTATTGTTTCTACATCAAATCTTGCGATAGGACCTGTTAACGGCAAATCATCCAAGTCGAAAGAATTATTCAGAGCAGTCCTGCTTATATTCGGTATAAACTCATCGGGTGCGATGCCGGACTTTTCAGCTGTTTTATAAGCATATCTGATAGTCGGTACTAAATAATTTGATGCAAAGACAGCTGCAACATGATATAATTGCGGATTAAAATTCGATATTTCATCAACAAAATACACTTTCCCGTTCATATTGTTGACTAAACTTCTGATTTCTTCCTTAAAGTCAGGTGTAGATTCGGAAATCCAAGCTATCCCATCAAATATATCCTGATTATAACGATAAAATGTTTGAAAAGGATGCAGCTTTACAATAGCTTTTGCATGATTTTCAATAGGTTTTAATATATTGGAGTCAAAAACTCCGGAACAATGGATACAAATTGTATCAGATAGTTTATCACCGGATTTTTCGGCAAGTTCTGAAGCTAAATTCAGGATTTGATTATCCCTCACAGTCAAGAACAAGAAATCGGGGAATGTATCAATCCTGAATACATCGTGCAGAGCTTTTATTCCTATGTTGTGGAACTCTTCGTGATTCTTTTCCGGCTTGGTGATAACAAATGTATCTAATCCGTTTTCATGAAAGAATCTAACCAAGGCATTGCCAAGCTTACCTGCGCCAATGATACCGAAGGTCTTGTTCATATTATTTCTTGATAATATCGTAACTTTCCTTGGCATCTTTAATCAGCCATCCCATTTCATCAAGTTTACCTCTCAATTCATCGGCACGAGCAAAATCACGATTTTTCTTTGCATTCCATCTCTCCTCAGCCATGTCTGCAACATTATCAGGAACTGCCTCAGATGTCGTTTTGCTATCAAAGTCAAATACTTCAAAAATATTGTTTATATCATTAAAGAAGGACAATAATTCCAATCTGCTTTGAGAATCAAAATCAACAACTTCATGATTGTTTATATATGTAAAAATATGTGCCAATGCCTTAGGCGTATGCAAGTCTGAAGCTAATTCGGAGAAGACATTATGGCGTAAGGCAGAAACATCAGCCTTCTCGGAGCCGAGACTCAGCCCACTATCTAAAAGCTGATTAATAAAATCCTGTATTCTTCTCCTTGCTTTCTTCTGAGCGTCAACTCCTGCAAATGTAAAGTTATATTTTGTTCTGTAATGGGTTGAAAGCATTGCAAATCTAATGTCCAAGGGGTCTAATCCCTTTGCAATTAAATCTTGCAAGGTGTAGAAATTTCCGGCAGATTTCGACATTTTCTCACCTTCAACTTCCAAGAATTCATTATGCATCCAATAGTTAGTCGGTTCACAAGCATATCCGGCTTTACTCTGAGCGATCTCATCTTCATGGTGCGGAAATTTCAAATCTACTCCTCCGGTGTGAATATCGAACGGCAAACCAAGCAATTCGTATTCCATAGCTGAACATTCAATATGCCAGCCGGGTCTTCCCGGGTAGTTATTGCCGTCAATTTCAAAATCCCAAAACGGCTCGTCCTCTTTTTTTTCTTTCCAAAGAACAAAATCACTTACACTGTCGCGTTCATACTCATCTGCATCAATTCTTACACCGGATTTAAAGTTCTCAAAATCTATTTTAAATAATTTGCCATAAGTGTCAACCTTTCGCCATTTTGAGACATCAAAATATACTGAACCGCCTGAAATGTAGGCAAAACCATTTTCAATAATTCTTTTAATTAAATTCTGCATCTCATCTATAAAATCAGTAGCTGACGGAAGTGCGTAGAAATGTTCTACATTAATTCCGAGTTTGGTGATATCCTCAATAAACACATCTTGATAATACTCAGTAAATTTCTTTAAATTATCCAAAGGTGAATCGGTCTGTGCTCCCATTTCATCAAGCCATGCTTCGGAACCAAGTCGGCTGTCCCGTATTGTTTTATCGTCAATATCAGTTATGTTCATAACCCATTTGACATCATAAGAACCAGCAACACGCAAGACTCTTTGAAGCAAATCAGCAAATAAGAATGCTCGCATATTCCCGATATGTGCATTATTATAAACAGTCGGACCACATGAATAAAGCTTGACTTCATTACCCGATACGGGTGTAAACAATTCGGTTTTTTTTGTGAGTGAATTATATAAATTTATGTCCATCTCAATACCTTTTATTCTTTCCAAACAAAATCAAATAAATAATACGAAGCTAAAATCATCAAACCTGAGTAAGAAAACAGCAACTGGAAATCATTGCGTGCTTCAGAAAAATCAGCTCCTACAAATGACTGCACCGTTGTTTGTATTCCAAGAATTATCACTGGAAGAATTATTGGAAACGAAAGTACAGGGAATAAAGCGTTCTTTGAATTGGCTTTTGCAATTAGTGCAGAAATTATAGTCGTGGCTGCTGCAATGGCTATACTTCCCATAAATATGGAAAATATAAATACCAAAGGAGATTTTAACTCAATATTTCCTACAAACATAAAGAATAAAATCACAGCTGCAAGATTCAAGGCAATACTTAATAAAATGTTAAATATCAATTTCCCGAAATATATAGAAGCAGAACCTGCTATCAGCTTTAAATATAAGGAAGTGCCTCGTTCTTCTTCTGACACAAAAGTCTTAGACAAACCTGTCATTGCTCCGAAAAACATAACAATCCAAAGAATTCCGGCAGCAGTTTCCGGGCTGAGTACATCGCCTGAAGTGGCAAAGACAATCATGGTGATTGTGGTCAGGACAAATAACATGATAGCGGAAATAGCATATCTTGTCTTGAATTCGCTGAAAATTTCTTTACGAAGAACAGCTATCGAACGATTTGCAAGCGACATTTGATATTCCTGACTTTATAATTGATATTTAATACCGAATATTAATGATACGCTGTTTACCGTCCATTTTCCATCATCTATGATATCGAAGGGGTAGAAGTTGTAATTTGCTTCCAAAAATGTCGAGAATCTCTCATATATCGGAACCGATGCACCTATTCCGCCGAACAATCCTAAATGCAATGTTCTGAGAGAACTCAGCTCATTATCGTCTAAAATTATTTCGTTATCACCGTTGGAATATACAAAATTATCCGGTGTAGTAATTTTTCTCATAAGTTCAATATCATTATTCATCAGGTAAGATACATGAATACCGCCGTTGAGATAAAAATAATTACTTAAGAAATATTCGGCTGCTAAAGCAAGGTTAAGAGAATATCCATCCAATCGAAGATAGTGGGTTTCTTGAAACGGCACAAGACCACCAGTGACAGGGTCACGCTTTGACGAGATAATACTGTCGGGAGCCTCTATAGTACCCCCATAGTTTTCCAATGAGAGCCGTGCCGATACATTGAGATTGTATTTGATTTTATGAGCTAAGTAAACACCTGCTATACCTCCGGTACCCGAGGTTGACTCAAAATTTCCCGGGATTGAAATATTTCCTGAGCTTGAAAAATCAACATTATGATTTTGTAAAGAATATTTTCCGAAGGCACCTACTATTAAGCCGGGCTTAGGAATACAGGATGTGATAAAACCGGGATTCAACATGAATTCATATTGACCTGTACTCTTATTTATAGAATAACAAAGAGTATATTCAGTAACATTATCTGCTAAATCGCTCACAAAGAAATGCAGTTGTCCGGCTGTGAGTTTGTTTAAGGGTATGACTTCCACAGGAAGTTGCAGCATGCCTTCAAATAGCTCTTGATGCTTAATAACAATTCCGGTACTATCTGCTATATTAAAGCTTTTAATTCCCAAATCATCAACCTTGTCATCACGTAGGATAAGAGAAGTTTTTCCGTCTGCAATTTTAATTTCTGCACTTGGCGGAATTGTATCGGTTATAGGAACATACTCAAGGAATGACTGACCACCCATATTACCATAAGCGTCATAAGCATCTACATTATCACCGAATCCGAAACCATAAGAGTACATACCGAAGGGTTCACGTCCTGTCAGGAAATGTGTACCAAAAGGCACCTGAATATAGGCAATCGAATATCGACTTATTCCAAGTGGTTTAAACTTCTTCGGGTCTATACGTTTGTCATTAAGCTTCATAGTTCCAATTGAACGTGTGGGGGTTACTACATTAACATAATGATTCCAACTGCCGTTGACAGGAGTAGCGAATCTGTATGAACTTAAAAACTGTTGAGTAGGACTGATAAGCAGCATCATAGGGTCTCCTATGGAGTCACCGTTTTCGTACCCTTGTGAGTATTGTGCCACAAGTACAGGCTTATCTGCTGTAATCTGCAAATCTTCATTTGTATTTCTTTCGAAATATTCACCTGCTTTCAAAGTAGCTATTAATTTTGAATTTTCAAATACTTTTGTATCATCATTGTGAGCCAATACTCTGTAAGTAAAAGTAGATCGCCCTTGGAGCCTGCCGATATAGAAATGCTTACCCCAAGAATTAACCGGAGGAATTTGTTCAACTATATGATTGCATGCTTTGATTTTCGGTGGTCCAACAGGAACATAAGTACATTCGTGACCACTAAAAACAGCGATGTTTTTATTAGCTTTAATATGAGTTCCTGTTAAATCAACATCACGCTCACCAATTCGCAACTGACGAAGTTGCATTCGATTAGTTTCCGAGCGTACCTGATAGACATCCCCTTTATTTAAAGTAACAGTAAAACTTTCTGATTTTTTCTTACCTTTAAATGTCAGAGCAGAAGGGGTTATGTTGACTAAGGTATTATCATCTACAGCTACTATTGCAAAAACAGGCGATAACTCTTCTGCAACATGATAACACATTACACGATATTCGTCACCTAATACATGGTTGGGTAAGCCCAGATATGTATCCGTTGTTTGATAGCGTCTGTTCAATCCATAAACAGAGACAGGATTGTCGGAGGACACTCTTACAGCAAGCCGACGTTCTATTACTTCCGAACTTCTTACCATCATTTTATCGCTGAGCAAAAGACTTCTAACCGTGCCGGCCGGAACAAACAATGTTTCCTGATACTTTAATGCAGGACATTCAATAATAACATTTGCATCATTATCACCGGTAATGAACAATTCCAGAGTAAGTGCATTCTTCGGAGAAGAAGGTTCTTCTCTGAAATTCATCATGAATGTCAACCAAAACTCTGTACCTACCGGTTTTTTTATCTTCAGTTCATGACCTTCTTCCGGTGCTTCCTGAGCAACAGTAAATGAGCTGATGAGTATCAATAATAAAAATGATATTAAACTATTTTTCAATTTGTTTACTTATTTAATATACATAAAGTTTGTTTTATATACACCGGATTCAGTCTTTAGGACTATATAATATGCTCCGGACGACAATTCCCATGAATACGGCTGTAATGTGAGAGTATAATTTCCGCGTTTTAGTAGAACTCCGTTATAATCTTCTATTGTCTCGCCTTGTTCATTCGTAATCAATACTTTGAATATCTTGTTAATCCCACTGTCATCAAGTATGCGACGACCGCTGAGTCCAAATACTGAAAAATTTATTTCAGAATCCTTATTTATACCAAAGGGAAAAGTTGTATAGTCTGAAAACGGGTTGGGTCGGTTCTGTCCCAAGCCTTCACTTATTCCGGGCACGACAGCAAAACTTTTTACATTGATCCTACCTTCTCTAAAAACCGATTCCGAAAAGTCACTGTCGTCAATCAACACCTTTACAGGCTTAAGTACGGTAGTTGTATCGGCACCTGCTAATCCTTCCACAAATATATTTGCAACAGTACTTTGAATATTTTGCTTAAAATATAACTTAACAGTTAATATAGCTTTTTCGATATTTGTTAAATCAGAAGTTACACGGAAAGAGTCGAGGATAGCATCCTCTGTTTCAAAATGGTCTTTAATATCTAATACGTATGCATTGTATTCAAAAACAGACTCAATAATTCTGCCCTCTACATCAAGAGCATCAATCTTGATTCCGATATTATTGATACCGCCTCTATTAATTGATGTATCCGGAACGGATACTTCCAATGTCCCGGCACTAAGAATTTCAGTGCTATATATGAAGTTAGCAAACAGAATTAAAATTTTAAAGTAATATCTCATGTCCGGTATCAGAAAATACATAATACACAAAAATAATATATAAAAAGTAAAATGACGAATATTTATACAATTTGTTCTTTATCAGGTCTTCTGCTTCTTTTTCTTTGCAGCCGGGAAGAGTATATTATTTAAAATTAATCTGTATCCCGGAGAATTCTTAAACAGATTCAAGTCGGTTGGCGGATCTCCGATACGGTGAACATAATCCTCGGGGTCGTGTCCACCATACCAAGTGAAAGTTCCGCGTCCGACATTTCCATGTATATATCTCACTTCCGGTGAACCATCTTTAATAGCAAGAATTGTAACAGTATTCTTTATGAATTCTTTATCGAAAGCTGTTGTTTGGCCAAGAAAACCCTTAATCACGTTCACATGATTTTGGGTTAACATAGTTGGTACAGGGTCATACTTTGCAGAGAACTCAAATAATGTGAACCAGTCTGCATCCGGATTAGTGATATTTTGAGCTCCAATATCAATATTTGAGAACTCAACCTCAGTAGGGTCCATAATCAATGAAAAATTTTCAAAAGCAAATGTATTATTAAAATTCAACTTGTCATTGGCATAATAATCAGCGGGAGTTCCATCAAACATAGCATCACAAATATCTGTACCTGTAGCTGCTAAGGCTATATCAAATGAGTCTGTCGCAGTACACATGGCAAACAGGAAGCCACCTGAAGCTACATATTGTCTGATTTTCTCTGCGACCGCTTTTTTCAATTTGCAAACATCAGAAAATCCTAATTTCTTAGCCATACTTTCCAGTAAAGCTACCTGTTGTATGTACCATGGAGCGTTTCTGTAACTAACCCAGAATTTGCCGTGTTGTCCGGTAAAATCCTCGTGATGCAGATGTAACCAATCATAATCTTTCAACTTACCCTCCATCACCTCTTCATCCCAAATAATATCATGCTTGACCTCTGCATATTCCATAGCCATCCTCACCGCATCGTCCCAAGGCTGCACACCGGGCGGAGCGTAAACAGCTATCTTAGGAGCTTTTTCGAGCTTCACAGCTTCCATGTTAACTCCCTCTTTTCGAACTTCTACGAGAATATTTTCACCGGCATCATTGCTGATTCTCTCAAAGAATACACCTCTGATTCTGCATTCAGTTGCTAGTTCGTCATTATAATCAAACAAAAAGGAACCGCCTCTGTAATTCAATAACCATTCTGCAGTGCCTCCCTTTGTAAGGTGCCAATATGTGATACCGTATGCCTTGAGATGGTCAGTTTGGGATAAATCCATAGGTATCAACAATTTTTGTGATACTGCCGTACTTAGGAATAAAAATATGAATGTATGAAAATATAAGATTGATTGCCAAATTTTCTTCAAATTACACATTGTAACGGTATAATTAATTTATAAACCAATGAAAATAGTAACGTATAAGCCTCTCAAAAATTCTTATTCAATTATTTATACACTAAAAAAAAGCCGCCCTTTAGGAAAAGAACGGCTTTAAGATTCTTACATAAGAATGTTATTTGATAACATTCAACTTCTGAGTAATTACAGCATCACCGCTTGAAAGTACAACTGTGTAAGTACCGGAAGTCAGTTCTGATAAATCCAAATCATAATTATGAGTTCCTGCATTCAGCGTGCCGTTAAAGATTTCGGCTACAACTTTACCATTGACATCATAAACAGAAAGGACAACATCCATATCATTGCCGAGATTTACTTCTACTACTGTTGCATCACTTGCCGGATTAGGTTTAACCTCATCCAGCGACAAGCTGCCGTTGATACTTGTCAAAGTAACAACTTTTTCGTCACTGTAATCAAAATTACCATCTCTGTCAATCATCTTAAGTCTGTAAACATAAGATTTACCCATTTCTACTTTGGAATCAATAAATGGTCCGTAGTAAGAAGTAACACTGCTGTTTCCTGCTGCGGCAACTTCTTCAATCGGAAGGAAGCTTCTGCCGGATTCGGTGTAATTACTCTTTTCGATAACAAACTTAGAAGAGTTGATTTCACTAACAGTTGACCAGTTAATATCTACACGGTTACCGACTGCTTCAGCATCGAATCCGAGTAATTCCACGGGATAAATATTACTTCCGTTGTATGTAGCATCATCAAAAAATGCTCTGATGATATCATCGAGATTACCGAAATGTCTCCAGTCAATACCTGCAAACAATACATTATACTGAGTAGTAGTAGTAGCAAGAACCGCTATTCTGTCAGCATCAGCTACTTGTTGACCAGTGGTATCATTTATATGAGATTTATAAATCATACCTATTCTTGTAATACCGGTACCCGGATTACTTTGTCTGTTAGCAGCTACTCTCGGTACATCATCACCGAAGAAATCAGTAGATCTGATTTGGAATTCAAAATCCCTGCCGATAAGTCTTCCGGTAAGGTCCTTACCATTGTAATTTCCGCCCGGATCCATCGGATTTTCAGGGTGTCCAATACTTGCAAACAAGTTATTTGTCAACCAATCCGGATAATAAGGAGTTTCATTTCTGACGACTTCTTGGCTTCCGATGAGCAAATTCTTTTTATCGTTGATAGTACCTGCATTGAGGAATTGCTCAATTTGGTCTCTGTCATATCTTGTAAGTCTCTTAGGCATCAAATCAGTGCCAAAATCATGTCCGTCAGACCAGAGTAGTGTTCTGTAAATCGGATAATTAATGGAACGAGGTTCCCATCTTCTTCTGTCAAAAATGTCAATATCAACTCTCGGATCTTCGAGGTCAAGATTGATATACCAGCCTAAGCGATAGAATGTTGCTTTTAAGCTGTCCAAATTGAGGTTGCCTGCGATTATGTCAATCGGGTCAAAAGATTCCAATGCACTTGTTTTGATATTCTCTGCAGAAACCATAAGTTGAATAGGACTCTTCTGAATGTAAAAACGTACTGTTTTTTCAATCTTATTATTTTCGTTGAACTCATCATCCTGTAATGATATTTCAAGTTTATACAATGGAGTAACGTTAGCTTCCATCACCTTGAACTGCTCAGGAATATTATAGTTCATATTTCTCAATTCACCGTAAGTTCTCGGATAGAACTCATAATTGAGCGGCGGATCATTGATACCGTCATTAGTACGGAAATCAACAAGCAAGTCATCAGAGAAAAGGATATCTGTCATAGGAACTGTAACAGTAGGTCCTTCTTGAACAAAGTCACCTGCAGGATTTTCACGGAATATTCTAAGGCTTGCATTCTGTGTTGAAATCGGCAACTGACCATTATTCCTGATAATACCTTTAACGGCAACAGGAGCAGCTGTCATAATATATTCCGACTCACTGAACGGAAGCGGTGGAGTAGCTTGATAAGCTCCGGGCGTCAAAAACGCTACAGCTTCGCCGTCTCTGCCAAAAGTTCTGCCACGGAATTCAACAGCACCGATGTCATATTTTTCGCCGGCTTGACCACGTAATATACCGTCAATATCTACTTCATTACCTTCAATTTTGACACCGCGGTTATTGAGAATTGAACCCATAGGATAAGGATCTGACTTAACTCTCAAATTGAATGGTGATAAACCGGTCAACTCGAAATCTTGTGAGAAATTACCGACAACAGAGTTGAAATCTTGCTTAGTCCAGTTCTGCCATTGGGGTAATGTCGCAAATTCTGTCTTATGACCAAACTCAATTACTCTACCTACTTCATCAGTTTCGATGAATCTGTATATTGATGAATTAGGAGATGTAACATAGTAAGCATTTCTGTCGGATACAAATCCGCCTTTTGTGGAATGAAGACCATAAACAAACACAGCGCTTGTATTTGGGTTATTCGGGTCAATTTGTTGGTCATTTACTTCAATTGCATTATTATACAATCTGGCACCGGTAGCGTTAAACAGCGATATACCGATTACTGAGCCGGTATTCATTGCGCCGTCGGATGATAATATAACAGTGTTATTTGAAATAAGGTCATTTCTTGTGGAATAGTCGGTGAACTTTGGTTCAAATGTCATTGAATTCCAATTGTAACCGTCTTTTCTTTCTGTTGATACCATGATAGCATTAACATGAGCATCATCCGAGAAAGTTTCAAATCCCCAAATCAAGTTGTTGATGATTTTGAAATTTTCTTCTTCATCAGGTGATGAGTATGGTTCATCAAGGTTGAAGTAATCATTTCTGACTTGAACGATACTTATACCGAACAGACTGTTGAAACCGCGTACATTGCTAATTTCATTTGAAGAGATGTTCAATCCGATACAGTTATATCCTGACATTGAACCGCGTGCTTCGCCACCGGCGGCAATAGCTGCCGAATAATTACCGCACACACCGGCAATACCGTAAATTCTATTGCCGAATATTTCTGAGTTCATTTCATATCCAAGGAAGATACCGGCTTTACCGATATTATGGATAATATTGTTGTTAAATTTGTTATTACTGTTGTAGTATTTCTGGTATTCGAATTTACCGAAATTAATCAGAGGACCGATACCGAGAGATACGATACCGTAACCGAATTTTTGGATTTCATTTCCGGAGATTACGATATTTGAGTTAGTCAAAGTATCAAGTTTAAAAATATTAGTATTTAATACAGGATCTTTCGGAGGAATGTTTCTTAACACAACACCTGCAGTATAAGTACCGTTATCGTTAATATCTTCTTCGTAATCAAACCTATTCAAGAATGAATTAAATGTACTCAAAGGAAGCACACAATCATTTGATAATGCCTGAAGAACACCGTCTTCGATTAAGAGATTCTTAATCTGAATATTATTAGCACCGGTACCAAGATAGAATACTGAACGGAACGGACTGTTAGTACCTATTGTAAATCTTAGAGAATTCTTAGTCCCACCGTCAAAAATTATATTCTGAGGTGCATTAGCATAGTCCGGAATAAGTGCAGTATTTACATCATGAACCGGAGCTTTCGGGTTTGACGGGAAGCTCGATTGTCCGAAATAAACGCCGATACCTGTTGCCGAATATAAGCTTATAAGAACACTGCTTCTTGTAGCATGTTGCGGGTCAATAGTAAATGTAACCGAGTTACCCGGTTTGTCGAGTCCGATGATTGCCGAACTGAAATCAATAGCCGGAGTACTGAGTCCCGGATTACCTTCTACATAAACTTCATCTTTCAGCAAGAAAGTAACCGGACCTGAAACACCTTTTTCATAAAGTGCGGCAACTGCATCTGCTATAGTAGTATAATGTCCGCCGGATTTGCTGATTGAATAAATACCGCTAAGTCCGGGTTCGACTTCGAAAGTGAAATTGATTATGTTGTTGCTTGGTACTTCGTCTAACTCGGCATAGACTTCGACTGACGCAGCAAATGTTCCGGTAGTAACAGGTATAAAAGGGATTTCCCAAACCAAATCAGCTTCTCTTACTATACCACTCGGTAAATCTTTCAGAGGAGCAAGTTCATTATAGACTTCAGTACCTTGTGGGTTCTTGACAATAAATCTTGCATAAGTATTAGAAATGTCAGAAACTCCATTGTTGCGGAATCTTGCAGCCAAGCGAGTCGGTCTGTTGACATATACAATACCGCCGGGGATTGGATTTAGACCGGCTAAAGCTTCAGCTTCGATTTGATAAGCAACTTCAAAGAATTTCTTCGGATCATTTTCACGAGGAAATACATTGTTTGTAGTGTATGCATCCATCTGTGGGTTACGTAAGTTAACCGTAACCTTTATGTCATGGATTCCGATTTTCTGCGGTGAGAATAATTCAGGGAAAGTATATTCTCTTTCTTCATTAAAAGGTAATGGGTCATTCTGAATATCAAATACAGCCGATACTGTATAAGTAGAGCCATCCTCATGTGTAATCAAAGCATCTGCGGTAAAGTAATCAATCGGATCGGCACCTTGGTTCTTAACAAGAACTTTTATAGGAACACCAGCACCGGAGAATTGATAAATAGAACCGGGATTAAATATTGGCTCCATGATATCTGTAATAGCGATATCAGTAGGAAAGGCAATTATAAATCTTGAAGTCTGGTAATCGGAATAAGGAGTACCGTCCAAATATTCAAGAATTGCATCTACTCTATATTCACCGCTTGGATAAAGTTCGTGGTTAGTCAAATCTAAAGCTCCGTCCGACAATCTGCCGGCCGGTCCTTTTGCGTGTGGCATAAGTACCCTGATAGCAGTACCAACCGGTTGCGGATTCGGCTCTACTCTTTCCGAAGAAGAAAGATCAGCACTGTTAATAGCCGTATATATTACCTTGCTGTCAGGATGTCCGATAGGACCGGTAATAGAATATCTGACAACAACGTTTTTGTTATCGTTACTCCTGCTTATTCTCACGAAAGGTCTGATATCGCCTTGGTAAACCTTACCTGTTGCCAAGACGTCATTTGTTGCAGGGTTAATACCGGACAATCTGGGTACTGAAGTAAGTGTAAATGAGCGACCTCTTGTAAAGTACTTTCTGACATCTTCAGATAAAAACGGCATAGCATTCGGGTTTGAATTGCCATAATAAAATATTGAAGGTATTAGTGGAGTTCTTGGTTCAATGTTTATGTATCTGTTTGTTCCGGCGCCCAAGAAATACAAGTATCCGTTTAATTCGGAATAACCGAATCCTGTCACATTATTATAGATTATCTTAATCTCATTTGTTGTTTCATAGAACTTGATTTGAGCATCGAAAGTATTACCACTGAAGTCATTAAGTAGTCGAGCACCTAAATGTTGAACTGTCAACACTCGGAAAGGTGCCACTCCCTCAAATTTATAAGAAAGAGAACCTGTGGTAAACAAATCTCGGTTATACCAAGATATGATGTTGGTCGTTGTCGGGAATCCCGGCAAAAAGTTGCCGCGAGGATCACGCTGTGTGTTTACAGATATAAAACCGTTCTCGTAAGCATATAAGTTGCTTACGTTCTGACCATCATAAATGAAATTGAACTGCATAGGTATTCGGAAGAAAAAGTCGTTCCCGCTTTTACTCTCAAGGGGGTCAACAAGAGGCGTCCAAATCTCTACGTCTTCTCTGATTAATGAGTTTTGTATCGTCTGACCGTATAAACCTACACTTGTCAGCAGTACAATCCCAAGAATCATCAAATTCTTCAGTAAAATGTTTGTTTTCACTACAAACCTCCAATATACATAAAACTAATTATTTAATTTCTACTTTAACTTATTTAACTCTTAAAAAACCGTGCCGAAGTCATCTATCATGACCAAAATTTTCAGAATACTGCAATCTCACATACATTTCTGAAAAATCTGCTATCAATCAAACTCCACACCAAATTTCAATCAACAAAAAATAATTTATAGAACGGTATCATTCTAATCTTACAAAATTAATGAAATTTATCAACAAAATAACAATATTATTGATAAAACCCGTAACTTACATCGGATTTGTTCCCGTCATTATTTCTCTATGTGACGTTTAGATTGTAATTATGCTCCTTCAGTTTTTCCAATTTTCAATATTAAACTTCTAATTACCAAAAAAATTGTCTATTTATACAAAATACGATATTAAATATAACAAGTCTATACCAGACTACAAAAATATTTTTGTTATTTTTACATTATCTGATTGTGAAAAGATTATTTTTATATTTTTAATGTGCAATTTATTAAACATTTGTGCAAATTTTAACACAACTTGGTTATAAAATGTCTAAAAGAAACGAATCAACAGATTCAGAAAAAGCTAAATTTGATGAACTCGAAAGCACACTGCGTCCTCATGATTTTGACGAATTTGTCGGTCAGAGGAAGATTGTTGATAATTTGAAAATCTTCATCAGTGCAGCCGTCAAGCGGGGAGAAGCTTTAGACCATGTCTTGCTGACAGGACCACCGGGTCTCGGTAAGACTACATTAAGCCATATTATCGCTAAAGAGATGAATACAAATTTGAAGATTACTTCCGGTCCTGTATTGGATAAGCCCGGAGATCTTGCCGGTCTTCTTACTAATCTTCAAGAAGGCGACGTACTTTTTATTGACGAGATTCACCGTCTCAATAATATTGTTGAAGAATATCTGTATTCTGCGATGGAAGACTATACTCTCGATATTATGATTGATTCCGGACCTTCAGCTCGTTCAATTCAAATTGGAATACCGAAATTCACCTTGGTTGGAGCCACTACACGTGCCGGTCTTATCACGGCTCCTCTTCTTAGTCGCTTCGGCGTAGTATCCCGCTTAGATTATTACGGTGCTGAAGACTTGCTTTTGGTTGTCATGCGTTCAGCTGGTATATTAAAAGTAGAAATTCACGAGGATGCTGCATGGGAAATTGCCTCAAGAGCTCGTGGTACCCCGAGAATTGCCAACAGGTTATTACGTAGAACACGAGATTTCGCACAAGTGAAAGGCGATGGTATCATCAACATAGATATTTCACGCTATGCCCTTGAATCTTTAGAAGTTGACCAATTCGGACTTGATGATATGGATAAAAGAATTTTACTTACAATAATTGAAAAATTCTCAGGAGGACCAGTAGGTTTGTCAACTATCGCTGCCGCTATAGGAGAGGATCCGGGTACAATCGAAGAGGTTTACGAACCGTTTCTGTTGCAACAGGGTTTTATTCAGAGAACGGCAAGGGGTAGGATTGCCACAGACAATGCTTACAAACATTTTAGTATTAGCCGATCAAAAGAAAATCAACTTCTCTTCTAATGAAAATTTATAGAATAATCGGATGTTACTTGGGTTGGTATGAAAATTTTCCCATCGAGCATTTATTTTCAATTTTTAATTATAAGGCTGTTCCCAACAGGAAATATCAATTATAAAATGAAATCATTGTTTACGCACAGGCATAAACCTTACACTCGTATTTTGACTTTTTTGTACCTGATTACTGTTTTTATTATATCATTATCTCTAAAAATGAATGCAAGTTCCGACGAACTCGTTGATATTTTAATCCTTGACAATGAAACAGGATTCCCTGTGTCAAATGCTACAATTAAAATAAATGATGTTTTAATTGCTCAGAGCGACAGTAACGGTAAGGCTTCTATTATTTTTTCGTCTGAAGAGATAATTATTTCAAGGCTGGGTTATACACCAGTAAATTTTAAATTTTCCGTTACAGAGAAGCAAGAAAAGCTAACGGTATATATGCATCCCGAAGGGATTAAATCTGCCAATGTCATTGTAACCGGGCATCTAAACCGGTCAGATTTCGACAAAATAAACAATGAGCAATATGCTTTAGAAGGTAATGATTTGAAGAGAAATATAAAACAAACCATTTCAGAAAGTATGATTGGAATGACAAATGTCAATACCGGCTCTATGGGTTCAGCAACATCGAAACCGGTGATAAGAGGTTTGGACGGAAATAGGTTACAGTTCCAATTGAATGAGACTGTTTTGGCAGATTTATCCGGAACATCATCAGACCATGCAGTTAATATTGAAGTGTCATCTGCTAAGAAAATTGAGTTGTTGCGAGGTGCCGATGCTTTGAGGAGAAGTTCTGACGCAGCCGTCGGTCTTATTAAAATAACGGATAATAGTATTCCTGCCGAAAAGGTGGAGAAATCAAATATTGATGCGATGCTGCTTGCAGAGAGTGTAAACAGTGGTGTATCAGGTGCATTATCTTATGATGTTTCTGCCGGTGATTTTGCATTTCACAGTGAAGGCTCTTATCGCAAACACGACAACCTATTGACGCCTGACAAAGAAGTCCAAAATTCGGGAGGCAAAGTATCGAGCATAACAATTGGTACATCATTGATATATGATAATTTCCTGAGCGGTATATCATTTTCAAATATAGAAAATGAATACGAAGTTCCGGGTGGTATAGTTGGTGCTCATCCTAATGGTGCTGATATTAGCATGACTATGAGAAGCATAAATTTTCGTTCAATTTTACATTCACACGGCAAACTATTCGACAATATTGAGCTAAATCTCTCACGTACGTATTATCATCACAAAGAATATGAATCAAGAGGTTTACTCGGAGCAGAGTTCAAAAGAATCAATTATGCAGTAAACCTTGATTTTGCAAAAAAATCATATGATTTGAATAATAACATTGATTTCGGCGCAGCTTACTTAATTAACGACTTTAATTACGGAGCATTCGTGTTTACACCTAATACTAAAACACATAAAGCAGCTTTGTACTATACCCAAAAATTAAAATTTGATTCTTTTTCCTTACACTATGGAGGAAGATTTGATTACGGGAATTTCCAAGCTCAGAACATTCACAAGAATGATGATTTCCAATCCCGAACTTTTTTTACATATTCTGCAAATATTTCTATATCAGGAAGAATTGACAAACATTCAGTTTTACTTATGCAAGCAGGGAAAAACAGCAGAATGCCCTCTATCGAAGAGCTTTACTCGAAGGGTCCGCACCTTGCTTCCTATACATACGAAGTTGGAAACGACAACTTAAAAGTTGAGGAGTCATATTCTATTGAACTTTCATACAATTACTCCGATGATTATTTTTCCTTTTTTACAAGTGCATATATATATGAATATACATCGTTTATAAGCTCTGTCAATACTGGTGATACTAACTGGGCACAAGTGCTGCCTATTTATACCAGTAGTGATGTAAAAGCAAGAATAGCCGGTTGGGAAAGCAGCTTCAAAATTTATCCTGTCAGAAAGATTGAGATTGATGCAAACTTTGCATTCAATTACGGTCAGAATCTAAACGACAACACTCCTTTAGCATTTTTCTCACCTCATATAGGCAATCTGAGCATAAAGTATAAACATAAAACATTTACGATTGGAGTAAATTCAAGATTTGCACTGAATCAAAATAGGGTTAACAGATTAGAAAAAGCTACTCCGGGGTATGTCATATATGGATTGTTTGCAGATTATAAATTTAAAATGGGGAGCAACTTTCACGATATTGGCATAGCTATAGACAATCTTTCAGATGCGCTTTATCGCAATCATCTTTCAAGATTGAAAGAGATATTGCCCGAAGCAGGACGCAACCTGAGGTTGATTTATAAATTCTATTATTGATATTCAAATTTTATTTTTAAATTTAGGATTAATTAAAATCCAATTTT
>JBAYPL010000006.1:0-24945 GCA_041677745.1 Kapaibacterium sp. (SeqCode) | reverse complement strand
TATTCGATTGATAGCGTATTATCAGTCGGTCCTGTTAAAATTATTGATGATGAGAAAATAGTCGAGCTTGATATTGACAGAAATAATTTATTGTTTGACAGTGTTTCTGTTCAGGCAGTAAATGTCTCTCTCAATATCAATCCCTATGATGATTTAGATGAATTATCAATTTTGATAACAAATCTGAATGACTTGTTCTTTGATATTGAATCTGTTGAATCGGTTCATGAGTATGTGACTGTGTCTGATTATTATAAAATCAGCAATGACAGTATGTTAGTTAAATTAAATTTATTCGGAGCACCTGACGGCGAGCCTACTTTAAGAATAAATTTATCAGAGATTTACAAAGATACTGTCAATGTGAGTTCAATAGTAAGATTTCAACCGCTTGACTTCGGTAATTGTAATTGTTATTCTGATTTTAAAAGTTCAATTATTGATGTTACTAGTTTGAAAAAGGTGTCTGATACAACTGTTGATGTAGTCGAAATAAGAGAAGATGATTTAATTGATATTTTCTTTTCGACAGGAAAGATTGATATTATCAATCATGATAATGTTTTGTTAAATAGTATTGAAATGTATAATATAAACGGACAAAAAATATTCAATTCGAATTATTTGAATCAAACTGAATACAGCTTGAATACAAGTAATTTCAATAATGGATTATATTTGTTGCGTTTGAACTACGGTAATAAATTTGTAAATAAATCAATAATAATATATAATTAATTGTTTTCATATTATAAGAGGTTCATGATGAAACTATTAGGAGGTTTACGCAGTTTTAGGAAGTACTTCGGGCTAACACTTGTCGTAGCTTTTATGCTCGTGGTTACCAATGAAGTTTATTCCCAATTTACTCGTCCGATCGCTCCAAGGCTTAGTTTGACAGGAGTTACAAACTCCTATGATACTGACTTCTATCCGGATGGCAGGATATGGGTTCCGCCTACTGTTTCCGGCGCAAGAGAATTCTTGATGCCTGTTTTTATTACAAATAACTGGTACAGTTACAAAAACGCCCAAGGTGTTTCACTGTTTACAGTTGATCCAATTAAAAGCTTCAGCTTCTCATTGTTCTACAATGACAAAGCTGTCAAGTATGTTGGTGTCGAAACTGTAAATTCTGTTTATATTGACCCGGGTTATGAACCCCTGGCACAACAGTTTTACATTGATTCGGAAGACGAAGAAGATGATTATTACTGGTACTACATCAACCCGGGGAAATGGTCTGACACAAGAGATAATCTCGACGGTAGAAGAGTCACCTTCAATGGTGTATCAATGGGTACTCAACTTCCTAACACTGACTTGGACGTAGAAGAATTCAAGGTTCTTTTCTATGTTAGATTTAGAGTTATTGCCGAAAGAAAACCGCAAGACTCAGAGTTCTCAAGAATACAGACAACTCCGATTTACATTGACAACCGTAATGTTGTTTATAACGATTTAAACATTGCTAAAGATAACCTTTGGTTAGGTTTTACAGACTATGACGTAAATACTTATCTTGACCATTATTCAAGGTCAATAATCGGTAACAATCGCGGAAGACTTGATGGTGATTTATTCTATCCCGATTATTATCTTGATGGTATGAACAATGCGCCAACATCAGAAGATGAAAATGCTACTTTACTTCCGGGACCATTGTCTGATCCTTCAATGTTCAATGCTGAACCTGTATATCCGGGTGTAATAACATTGAAAATAACTGATGATATACCGGTAATAAGAGTTGCCTCAATAACTGACGACGTTTTTGAAAACGATGGTACTGCTGAAGCAGCTGCTACTTTATTCAAGTTACCCGGTATTGTTTTAGTTGATGATAACTCACCTGAACAATTCGGTATAGCAAGAATGAAAATATCAAATGCTACATCTAAATCAAGACTACAGAATATCTGGTTTGAATCAGATTCACCATGGCTCGAAATGAGAAAGGACGAACTTAATGTAAATCGTACTTTCAATTTGCCGGGTAACCAAGGCAGATACGGATATGCATCGTATCTTGATAACTCAATCTTAGGTGCTGAATTGGATCCTATGTTGAAACCAACACAAGATGACGGTGATATATACATACGTATCGAATGTGATCCTAATAGACTCCCTGCAATATCAGGTGAACCACATGGTATTCATGTTGGTTATATTACCATCAAATCAGACTTTGCTAAAGCTTCACCGGTTAGAGTTCAAGTAATGTTCATTTATATGAAGAATCCTTACGAACCTGATTGGAACAAAGCTCCCGGTCAGCCTGGTGGTATTAACATTACATTAAGAAATTCATCCGGTGCTGTTGGTCAAACTAAGAAGCTCGTCTTCGGAACAGGTACACGTGCAACAGACGGCGTTGACAATCTTTATGGCGAATTGGCATGGAATACTCCACTATCAAATACTGCGTTTGATGCTCGTTGGTTCCCTGTTGATCCGGCACTACAGGAAGTTATTCCTTTCGGTTTCCGTGATATAGCTCCAAATATGGCTGCACCAAGAACAGTATCACGTGATATTCGTGCTTACAATCTCGATAAAGGACAAAATTCACATATATATGAATGCCGTTTCTACAATCCGGATAATGCATATCCTATCACAGTAGAGTGGGATGTAAATGATTTCCCGCAAGGTGCTCAACTGTTTATAAGACAAGTTGTCAATGGTGAAGAACTTCAAGCAACAAATATGAGAGAAGCTACAAAAATTAATGATAATGTCCGTTCGATTACCATTACTGACCGTAACGTTCGTTCATTCAGAATTGAATATACTCTGCCTCACGTTCTCAAATTCGTTGATGAATTCGGTAACCCGATTATCAAACGCGGTTGGAACTTACTCTCAATGCCGCTTGCTCCGACGAACTCAACTTATGATGTTGTTTATAAGAATGCTATCAATATTCCATGGGCATTTGTAAATAGCCAATATCAGCAAAGAAACATCTTGAAATTTGGTGAAGGTTACTTCGTTAAATATTCTTCAATAGTTGATACAATCTTTGCAGGTGCTTACGAGCGTACGATTACTAAATCAAAGAACAATATCAGAGTATGGGCTGGTGATATCCCTGATCCCGGATTCAATCAGTTCAACGGTGGATGGAATCTTGTAGGTGCATTATCAGTTCCGACAAGTATTAATGGTATTGCTTTTGAAGCTGCCGATAATAATCAACTTCCGGTTCTTTCATATACTAAATCCTACGGTGCTTACGCATATAAAACAGGTAGAGGTTACTATGAAGTATCTAACCTCATCCCCGGATTTGCATACTGGATTAAAGTATCAAGCGATGGATACTATGGCTTACGTGAAGTTAAGGACAAATTGAGTATCAGTGAAGTAGCTAATACTAAGCAAGACATCATTGCTCGCTCAACAAAAGTTCTTGTTAACGATAATGCTCAAAATTCAAAAGAAGTTTACTTTGCTAATGCTAACGTAAACACTGAATTCTTTGAATTGCCTCCGGTGTTCTCACCCGACATGTTTGACGTAAGATTTAATAACAATGCTTACATTGCTAATACTGATGAGTCAGTAATGCATTTACAAGGCGTTACTTTCCCTGTTTCGCTTACAATCAATAATGCTGATGCTGATTACACTTTCTATGATGCCGCAACTAATGCTTATATTGGTTCTATTAAAGCCGGTTCAAGTGAAGTTGTTCGCATTGATGAACTTGCTGCAGGCAGTGTAAAAGTATTGAAACAAGGTCTTACTGATGGTATATTCTCTGTGAGTGCTTATCCGGTTCCTGCTAACGACTTTACAAATATCAATTTCAACATTGTTGAAAATGATTATGTAACTGTTAAATTATTTGATGTTTTAGGTAATGAAGTTGCTGAATTTGTTAACGAATTCAAAACTAAAGGCAGCTATACCGAAACAGTTTCACTCAAAGGTATCAATCCGGGCAATTATATGCTTAAGGTACAATCAGGTGCAAATAATGCAGTCGTTAAAATTAATGTTGTCAGATAATGAAATAAGTATCTGAATATTTCAGAACGGGCAGCAAGGTTATTCCGGGTTGCCCGTTTTTAATATAAATTAGGAGCACAAAATGAAATATCTTATTATTATGATTGTTTTTATTGTGTCATTTGTGTCGGTTTACTCTCGTCAAACGGTAGAAATCAACATAAATGCCACAAATGATATTGGCAATCATACAAATTACAATACTTCTTTTGGGATATCGCCTGATGCAACTGATGTCCTTGACACAGGACTCGGAGAGTTAAATCTTCCTCCCCCTTCATTTGTTGGTTTTCATTTTGCTTTTGAATTCATTGATTCTACTTTAATTGAACCCGACAGCTCTAAATATTATGACAGGATATGGACAAATAAAGATTTGAGACATTATCCGGTCGGGGATTCTCAATTGTATGTGGCTTATAAATTGATTTTTCGCTACGGTCAAGGAAAAAAATTGTTGTTGAATTGGAATAAATCCAGTATTCCTGATATGATTGATTCAATATTTATTACTGACCCAATGAACGGATTCCTGATGAAAGTTGATATGAAAGAGGTAGAATCATTGGAATGGGATCACGAAAGTGTGCAGACTTTGAATCTCCATGTATATTATAATCTTGGCATAACTTCTGTTGATGATCAAAATTATTCTGAGCTTCTTACTTACCCTAACCCCGTAGAAAATATAGTCAATTTAAGTGATTCATATTATTTCAGCCATTATTCACTTGCAAATATTAACGGAATTGAATTGCTTAATGGTAAATATAATAATAAAATTGATGTTTCAAGCCTTGCTCCGGGTCTGTATTTTCTGAAATTATTTTCTGAAGATAAGGTAATCGTAAGAAAGATATTGAAGAAGTAGGAAATAAAGTATGAGTGAAAAACCGCAAAAAATACGAAACCATAACAATATCAAGCCGGCAGGAAAGAAATATATACCAAATAAGGATATCCATTCTGAAGATAATAAGCAGAATATCAATACAGAAAGTCGAAAGACATTCAGAGATGCAAAAATTGATATATCTGTGGTTATTCCTCTTCTAAATGAAGCAGATTCATTGCCTGAGCTTTCTCTATTGCTGGAGGAAGAATTGACAAAGTTGTCGAAGGGCAGGTGGGAGGTGATATTTGTGGATGATGGCTCAACCGATGATTCGTTTGATATGATTAAACAAATCAATAAGCGGAATAAAAGGTTCAAATGTATCAGATTCCGCCGTAATTACGGGAAAAGTGCAGCTTTATCAGTAGCATTTGCTAAAGCAGTAGGGAATATAGTAATCACTATGGATGCAGATTTGCAGGATGACCCTTCTGAAATATCGAATTTGATTGACAAAATACACGAAGGTTATGACTTGGTTTCCGGATGGAAGAAAAAAAGGTATGATCCCATTTCTAAAACTTTGCCGAGTAAACTGTTTAATTCAGTGACATCTGCTGTTAGCGGTATTAAACTTCATGATTTCAATTGCGGTCTTAAAGCATATAGAAAAACAGTGGTAAAAACAGTAAAAATTTACGGTGAAATGCACAGATATATTCCTTCACTTGCATTTTGGGAAGGTTTTAAAGTCACAGAAATACCTGTAAAACATCATCCCAGAAGATACGGCAAGTCGAAATTCGGTGTATCAAGATTTATGTACGGATTCCTCGATTTATTGACAGTTTTATTTACAACAAAGTATTTTAAAAGACCATTGCATTTCTTTGGCTCAGTTGGTTTCCTGCTTACTTTCGTCGGACTTATTATTAATTTGTATCTAACTTATGAGTGGGTAATGGGTTTAACTTATCTGAGCAATAGACCCCTGGCTTTATTTGGAGTTGCATTGATAATAGTCGGTATCCAGTTCATATCTATGGGCTTAATTGGCGAGATGATAATAAAGAACTTTATGCTTACAAATCAAAACAAATATAGTATTAAAGAAATAATTTGATTCTTTAATGAAACAAAATCCTTATTTAATTGTCATTACAATATTGGAAAATCACAAAACGGAACCTATATGAAATCTATGAAAATATTTTATATGGCTGTAGCTACGATAGTACTTTTGTCAGCGCACAATAATATATATGCACAATTGCAATCAAAAATTAATTTTGCTTTTGGAGTTGTAACAACAGATATACTTGGAGACAATCCTGCTAAAAAGCCGATGGTTGCCACTAACACATCACAAGATGCAGTAACCGGCGGAAGTTTTAAATATACACAGCCCGGTCTGCGACTAAAGACAACTTATATTATTGAAGAAATGCCTAATCTGCGGTTCCAAGGAAATATTGATTATTTGTTCTTCGGAGGTAAGGAAAGAGTAGTCATAAATTCTAAAATTGTTCATTATCTTACACACGATATAAATATAGCTTCCTTAGGATTTGGTGCTGAATATGTTTGGGCTGACTTAGACTTCGCAAATGCTAAATTATATTCCGGAATAAATATATTATTATCGTCATTTCACAATATTGGTGCTGAAATTTACGAAGATTATCTTGAACTGCCACAATTCAGTCAAACAAAGAAATTACCGTCTAAAGATGCAGCACTAAGACTTGGTGGTACCGTAAAGTTGATTGGAGTAGAAGGTAGATTAAGACAAAACTTTTTTGTTAATACCGGTGTTTCCATCGGTTCATTAAATCTTATTGGAAGAGATGATGCTCGCGGTGAACTACTAACCCCACTTGCTCTTCTTGAAACCGGTGAAAGTATGGTTAACATTCTACAAGTTTATATAAGCCTTCAGTACAATATGTAATTTTTCTAAAAAAGGAAACAAATTATTATAATGGTGAATTCTCAAGAAGTTTACAAATCCGATTGCAGGCATTTTGTAGGTTCAGTACCTTGTAAGCCACATAAAAACTTTGGTTATCATTGTTCGGATTGTCCTGAATACGATAAAACCGACGGGATCATTCTTATTATCAAACTTGGAGCTATCGGAGATGTTATCAGAACTACTCCGCTCTTGCATGTCTTTAAACAAAAATACCCGACAAAGAAAATCTGGTGGATAACTTATACACCCGATATAGTACCCTCAGTTGTTGATAGAATATTTAGTTATGATGTTGAAGGCATAGAAATATTAAAAAGTGTAAAATTTGACATTGCTGTTAATCTCGATAAGGATTTGCAAGCATGTGCTCTTATGAAAAATATAAATGCTGATGTTAGTTTTGGTTATACTTTAGAAAATGGTGTACCTGCTCCTGTTAATCAAACAGCCGAGCCTAAGTTCATTACAGGTTTGTTCGATGATGTAAATAAAGCTAATACCCTTACCTATCCTCAAGAAATATTTAATATTTGCGGATTTGAATTCAACGGTGAAGAGTATATTCTTGATTGTGATACTTCCATCAAATGGGATTTATTGAATAATGGTAAGAAAATCATTGGCTTGAATACCGGGTGCGGTGCCAGATGGATTTCGCGTTTGTGGTCAGACGATAATTGGATAGAACTGATTAAAAAATTAAAGAATGCTGGATATTTCCCCATGCTGCTAGGTGGAGAACAGGAAGATGAAAAAAATACTTATCTTTCCGAGAAAACAGGTGCGTTTTATCCGGGATACTTCTCTTTGTCTGTTTTTATTTCATTGATGAATCAATGCGATGTCATCGTTTCGGCTGTTACAATGGGAATGCATATTGCTGTCGGTCTTAAAAAACCGCTAATTCTGATGAATAATATTTTCAATCCGGCAGAATTTGAACTTTATGGTCGTGGCGAAATTGTCATGCCTAAGGTTGAATGTCATTGCTTCTTCAGTCCAAAATGCACTCACGATGAATATTTCTGCATGGACCACTTACCTGTAAACTCAATTTATGAGGCTATTACTCGTAGTTTGGACAATTAGGATAATTTGATATTATGAATAAATCAAACAAGTCTGAGCTTGTTGAACTGGATGTTATTGCTGCAGGATTTGAAGGTGTTTGTATATCTAAATATAACGAAAAAGTGGTATTTACGAAATATACAGTCCCGGGTGATAGAATTCTCGCATCAATTAAAAAGAACAGAAAAAAATTCTATGAAGCAAGAGTAGAAAAGATACTCGTTGAGTCTAAGGATAGAATAACTCCATTGTGTAAGCATTTCGGTACCTGCGGCGGATGCTCGCGTCAGAATATGACTTATGATAAACAACTTGAATGGAAGTCAGTCAATGTTAAAGATGTTTTTGAAAGAATCGGCAAAATTCATGATGCTGAACATCTGCCGATAATCGCTGTTGAGAATGAATTTAATTATCGTAATAAAATGGAATTTTCATTCGGTGCATCCAGATGGCTGTCAACAGAAGAAATTAATTCAGGACTCCCAATTCGTGACAGAGACTTTGCATTTGGACTTCATTTGCCGGGTAGATATGACCGAATTATTGATATAAAGAATTGCAGTATTCAGCATGATTATGCAAATGAAATAATGAATGCTGTCAGATTTTATTCTCTCGATTACAAAGTAAAACCGTATAACGTTCATGACCATAGCGGATTTGTGCGAGGACTTATTATCAGATATTCTTTATATAGTGATGAATTCATGACAATACTTATGACGAAAAAACCTGAATCGTCAAATGAAGAACAATTCCTTGAATGGTACAAGAATGAATTCTCACGAATGTTTACGGGAGTTACAAACGTAATCCATGCTATTAACGAATCAAAAAATCCTGTTGACATATCAAGCTATGAAGTTATCAGCGGTAATGGATTCTTGACAGAAGATATATTGGGTGTTAAGTTTCAAATATCTCCTTTTTCATTTTTTCAAACCAATTCATACCAGTTGAATAAGTTTATCAATGCTATTATTGAGACATGCAAACTCAAAAGCGATGATGTAGTATGGGACTTATATTGCGGAACAGGGTCAATTACTTTGCCGGCATCGAGATACGTGAAGAAGATTACCGGAATTGAACTAGTTGAATCCTCTGTTGAGGATGCTCGCAAGAATGCAAGGATTAACCAAATCTCTAATGTTGAATTTTTCCAAGCCGATTTACATAACAAGAAGATTCCGGACCTATTAAATAGTCTTGAAAAGCCGGATATAATTATATTAGACCCGCCGAGGTCAGGTATCAGCCCTAATCTGATTGAGCATTTGCTTGAAATTGCTCCCGAAAGAATAGTATATGTCAGTTGTAATCCTGCAACACAGGCAAGAGATTGCAACTTGCTTTACGAAAAGTACTCAGTAGAGACAGTACAACCGGTGGACATGTTCCCGCAAACATACCATATTGAATCAATTGCTTCATTGAAGAGGAGGTCTTAGTTTGCAGGAAATTAGTAATAAATCGTTCAGGGTTTCAGAGATATTCTATTCGATACAAGGCGAAGGTAGTAGAGCAGGCTTGCCGTGTATTTTCGTACGATTTCAGGGTTGTCGCTTACGATGCTCTTGGTGTGACACTCCTTATGCCTTAGAATTTGATAAGGATGGCGAATTGATGAGCGGTGAAGATATAGTATCAAAGGTTCGTCAATACAAGTGTAATTTCATTGAATTTACAGGAGGCGAACCCCTTGAGCAAGCAGGTATAATCGAATTGATGGATTATTATATTAAAAATAATTATATTGTAGCGATTGAAACAGCAGGTTATATTTCTGTAAAAGACATTCCAAAGGAAGTAATAAAAATTATTGATGTTAAGACACCGGGCTCGAAAATGCACAAAAAGAATAATCTTGAAAACTTGGCATATCTAACAAAACAAGATGAGATTAAGTTTGTTGTAGATTCAAAAGAAGACTATGAGTGGGCTAAGAAATTTATCCTTGATAATGATTTATCGTCAAAAGTTGAAAATATACTCTTGTCGCCTGTATTCGGAAGATTAGAATATATTGATTTAGCTGAGTGGATATTACATGATAATTTGCCGGTAAGGATGCAGATACAGTTGCATAAGTATATTTGGTCGCCTAACAAAAGAGGTGTTTAATGTTTATGTAAATCCGGTACTTTGAAAGGAATATATACTTTGAAAGTGCTTCCTTGATTATGATTTCTATCTACCTCAATTTTACCGTTAAGTATGTTAATTAGTTTTAGACAGATAGTCAAACCAATACCCATTCCTTCAAAATGTCTGTTAATTCCTTCACTTGCTTGTCTGAATGCCTCGAATACAATTGAAATGTGCTCTTCTGCGATACCAACACCGGTATCAATGACAGAGAAACATATCCACATTCCATTTTTGGAAATAAACTCTCCTCTTAATTTTATACCTCCGCTTTCGGTAAATTTCACGGCATTATCAATAAGATTAAACAGGATTTGACTCAATATGCTAAGGTCAGTGAAGAGCTTTATATCATCTTTGATGTCAATCTCAAATATTAAATTTTTCTTGCCGACTAAATTTTTGTTCGATTCATATATGTATCCGAGAAATTCCTTCACACTGGTTTCTTCATAATATAGAGTTCTGTGTCCGGCTTCAATTTCGTTTAATGTAAGAATTGAGTCTAAGGTATTGTTTAATCTGTATGCTGATTCAAGTACAAGTTCTATAAAGTCATAATTCTCATCGTCTTTGAGAGACCTTTGTATTAGCTTACTAAAGCCAATTATGCCGTTTAAAGGTGTTCGTAACTCGTGATTCAAGTTGGATAATATTACATTTTTAAGTTTTAAGCTTTCATTGATTTTAGCATGTGCATTGGTAAGTTCATCAATAAGTTTTGTTTTTTCAGTAATATCAGATAATACTCCTTCGATTACAATGTCATCGTCTGTATGGCTAACAAGGAATACTCTGTCAAGTATCCACCGCATATTTTTGGAAGCATCATTGATTCTATAACTTGTCTCACCTAATTCGCTGTAATCAAATACCCTTTTCCTAAAGCTTTGGAATTTTGATTTATCCTCAAAGAACACATGTGTATAAATTACATCAGAAAGTGTGTCTGTTTTGCTTGGATAATATCCAATTAAGTTTAAAATCTGTGGTGAAATATAAATGAGACCTTTTTTATTGGAATAAACATAGAATACATCAGGAATATTTTCAACCAATTTTTTATATCTCATTTCACTTACTTTGAGTGCATTTTCTGTAAGTAATTTTTCTGTGATATTATTAATGACCGCTAACTTCTGGATTTGTTTATCAAGCTTTATATCACCTATATATATTTCAACTTCTATTATATTTTCAAATGCTGTTTTATGTGTTGTTTTGAAATAATTTCTGTCACTAACATGATTGATTTGTTGCTTTTCTGGCGGATTATCTTTGCCGTAATAATTCAAATCATGAAGATACATACCTTTGAATGTATCGTAATTATATCCGTACAACTGAACTGCCGCATTATTAACATCCATAATTTTATAAGTATCAGGCTCGAGTAACATAGATGCTGTGTGACTGTTTTCAAAAAGTGAGTAGTAGTAAGAGCTTGATATTGCTAATTGTTCGTTCGCTTTGCGAATTGAGATTACATCCTTTTTGATTACGTAATATATGCCCAATGATGTTGCGGATACAAAAAATAACCCTTTAATTATTGATATTAGTTTAGCGTTTTCCGGACCAGCGATATTATTGAAGAGCAGATAGTCGCTGAACATTATCCAAATGATACTTGCCATCAAATATAACAATGGTACTTTATATTCAATATTATTGTAATCAATCATTTTCAATTAGGTTCAATTTCAAAATGTAAAATTAGTTAACATTATGTTAATATAAAAATATAATTTATCGGTATGAGTAAAAAAATGATAATTGCCATTTGAAAATCAATCTTATAACTAAATTAAATATTAATATTTAATGAAAGAAAATACAGTTAAAAAGAGGTAAAAAAAAATATATTAGAGAATAAACGTCATACCTTCATAGCTTAAGCAAAATTTTAAAAAGATAAATATGCAAAAATTACACATAAGTACTGAGACAAATACATTAAAGAAGGTTTTAGTCGGAATAGCCAATGACAGAGGCAAAAAGGTACATGAAAACAATCCCAAAATATCAAAGCATTTAATGCAGGGCACACTACCCACTGAAAACACACTGGTAAAGCAGGTTAACAGATTTGCTGATTTGATTTCCGAAATCAGTGATGCTGAAGTCCTGCGTCCTGTTAACGTAAAGGAACAAGACCAAATATTTACACGAGACATTGGATTTGTAATCAATGACAATTTTGTCCTCGCCAACATGAAAAAGACTAACAGAAAGCCTGAACAGCAAGGCTTAATAAATTTATTGGAAACTATTGACAAATCAAAAATATTGACTCCGCCGGAGAATGCTAATGTTGAAGGTGGTGACGTGATAGTACATGGAAAGTATATCTTTGTAGGATTGACCGCAAGAACAAATTTTGCAGGATTCGAATTCCTAAGGAATAATTTCCCTAATAATGAGGTAATACCTTTCCAAATGTTCGTAACGGATAATCCAGCAACAAATATTTTACATCTTGATTGCTCGTTTCAGCCGGTTGGAAGCAAATATGCCATACTTTACGAGAATGGTTTTGTCCATCATCCCGATGTTCTTTTTGATATTTTCGGCGAAAGAAATATCATCAAGGTTACTCAATACGAGATGTATCACATGTTCCCTAATATTTTCTCAATTAATCCCGAACTTGTGATTTCGGACAAATCTTTTGTCAGACTTAACGAAATGCTTGAAAGTAAGAATATAAAGGTTGTAACAAGCGACTATCAAGAAGTTGCTAAATTCGGCGGATTATTTAGATGCTCGACAATGCCTCTGATAAGAGAGTAAATCTTAAAAATGAATTGGACAGCAATGATTATTATTTTAATAGTCATGGCTTGATGGTTTTTACTGAGCAGTATCATCTAAAAAGGGGATACTGTTGCAAAAGTTCATGTAGGCATTGCCCTTGGAATTACTCGAAGAGGAACATTAATTCCGGTAAAAGATGAATCCGATTCAGATTTTACCGGAGTATTTTATAGTGTTGTTACCGATTATTTTTGGCTGTCTTACAATATTTCTTGTTACGGCTACAATCAATATCATGTTTGGTCCTTTCCTTTACAAAGCAAAAGAATTGGATAGTAGGGAGAAGATCTCTGTCTTAGTTCCTGCACGAAATGAGGAGAGGAATATCGAGATTCTGATAAAATCAATATTGAATCAAAAATATCCCAATTATGAGTTGATAGTTCTCGACGATAATTCAAGCGATAATACCTATGATATAGCTGCAAAATATATTGATAATCCTAAATTCAAGCTTTTACGCGGTACTAATTTGCCAAATGGTTGGCTTGGGAAGAATTATGCATGCCAATGCCTCGCTGATGCTGCTACAGGTGAGTATTTGATTTTTACGGATGCAGATAATTATCACGATATTAATGCCCTCAGCAAGACTGTATCTATGATGAAACGTTATAATTTAGATATGCTTTCCGCCTTTCCGCAACAAAAAACAATATCATTCTATGAAAAATTGATAATTCCGCTGATTGATGTAATAATATATTCCGGTTTGATATTATGGACTACCTATCATTTGAAAAGCAGCGCCTTTGCAGCTGCAAATGGTCAATGGATTGCCTTCAGAAAGAAACTATATCAGGAAATCGGCGGACATGCAGCTGTCAAAGATAAAATTGTTGAAGATGTAGAACTAAGCAGAATAGCCAAGAAAAGCAAAGCTAAGATAATGACTGCTTCAGGTAAGGATTTAATTTTCGGCAGGATGTATAATAGCTTGAACGAAATATGGGAAGGTTTGAGCAAAAATATTTATGGATTAACAAACTTCGAAACTATTCCATTTTTTGTTTTGACGTTATTAATATTTCTTGCATGCATCCTACCGTATTTTATGTTATTATCAAAGACTTTGTTCGAATTCGCTTTAGTGGCAGTGTTAATAAACTCTGTATGGAGATTTCTATTAGCAGTAAGATATTCGCATAACATATTTATAAGTGTATTTTTGCATCCAATAAGTATGATATTATTGATTTTAATCGGATTTAATTCATTTTACAGAAGTACTTTTAAAACCTTGAGATGGAAAGGAAGAGATATTAAAATAAAATAAAGGCAACTGTACCACTAAAGTCTAATTAATTGAGATAGCTCGATTAATGAAAATATACAGCTGCCTTCGTTTTTTTTAGTGAGGTAATTTGTTTTGAACCAATCCGTAAACAAATGTACCTAACACAGCCGACGCCAATACAACAAGCATTACCGAAAATCCTCCGCCGATAAGAGTATAAATAGGTCCCGGACAAGCTCCTGCCATAGCCCAGCCTAATCCAAACAGAATGCCGCCCAATATATATCTTGATATACTGGATTCTTTGGGGGCTATTGTAATATCTTTGCCGTCAATAGATTTTAAATTCATTTTCTTTATTATTCTAATTGTTATAATTCCCAATACAACAGCAGACCCGATGATTCCGTACATATGAAAAGAATCGAATCTGAACATTTCGTATATTCTGAACCATGATACTACTTCAGACTTTGTTAAAATAATACCAAATAAAATACCAACAAGTGTTATCTGAAAATACTGCTTTTTCATGCTAATCCTCTAAGAACTAAGGGTAAAATAAAATAAGTCATTATCAAACCTCCGATAAAAAAGCCGATAACCGCAATTAAAGATGGAAGTTGAAGATTGCTCAAACCACTTATTGCATGTCCTGAGGTACACCCCCCTGCCCATCTTGCGCCGAAACCTACCAAAAAACCGCCTACTACTAAAACAATAAACCCGGGTATTGTACCTAATGCTTCCCATGAGAATAATTCTGAAGGCAGTATCGAAGATCCTGCTGACGATATACCAATATGCGCCAGAGATTCAAGCGTTTCAGAAGATATATTTATTGGTACATTTGATGATAAAAAGGTTGATGCAATGAAACCACCGATAGCCATTCCTACAACAAAAAGTATGTTCCAAAGCTGTTCTTTCCATTTAAAACTAAAAAATGGAATGAATTTACCCGCTCCAGTGGAAGCGCATATTGTCCTCATAGTCGAAGATACACCGAAATTCTTTCCGAGATACAACATCAAAAACATCACAAGTGTTATCATGGGTCCGGCAACATACCATTGCCAGGGCTGTGAAATAAAATCCAACATAAAGCTCTGTTATTATTTTACAAATATTTAAAGTTTGAATTATATGAATTATACAAATGTACAAATGAACATATAATCAGTTGTTCATATTAACAGATTAGATGAACTTTTATTTTATGAAGCAAAAATATTTTTAATAGTTGTGATTAATTCTATGTTATCAACACATTAAATTAAGCTTGTTTACATTGTTTTCGCTAATTTTGGCAAGCTTCATTAAAAGATGATTGATGAATATAAAACTAAAGAAATTCAAGAGGAATCTTCGACACAATAATTCAAATGTTTTCATTACGTCTCTATTTTTTTGTAAGTTAATTACCGGAATTCACAAATGATAATCAATTATCCGCTGCTTAACGAACTTTTCAGGGGATTTAATATCCAACGCTGGAATGACAGGATTCGTCCAATGGAGCTAATTGAAATGGACAAGCATGCACACAAGATGATGATTGCATATTGCCTCTGTAAATATGAAGAATCGAGAGGAATGGAAGTAAATTGGCAATTGATTATCAAAAACGGAATTTATGAATTAATACGAAGGATAGTAATATCGGATATAAAATCACCGATTTATGCTGAAGTGAAGAAAAATAAAACAGTTTTTAAAGAATTGAATAATTATGTCTATAAAAAATTGGAACCAAAAATCGAGAATGATTTAATAAGAAATGAAATTGCTGACTTTCTTTTTCATGAAGAAGACAAAGAAGACCTGAGTGTAAGAATTCTTGAAGCAGCACATATTTATTCGAGTTATTGGGAGTTTCAAATTATTAGACAAGCAAATCCATTCAATTACCAAAATATACGACTTGAAACCGATTTATTAAACAGAATAGATAATTTCAAAGACCTTTTAGGTATTCAGAAATTGACCGACAGGCACACTATAGCAAATTTTATAGATTTGTGCGGTCAGTTGCGATTTCAAATACGATGGGCACAAGTGCCAAGAGTACCTAAAACAGCAGTACTCGGGCATTCGCTTATGGTAGCAATCATTTCCTACTTTTTTGCCAGAGAGAATGAGGCTTGCGGAAAGAGACTGTTCAACAGTTTTTACGGAGGTTTGTTCCATGATTTACCCGAAGCAGTTACACGTGATATAGTATCACCTATAAAACGTTCATCAAGTGAGTTTGATAATTTGATAAAACATCTTGAAATGAAACTTGCCGAAAATGAGATATTTCCCCTGATTGAAGAAGATTGGATTGAAGAAATATCATATTTTATCGTTGATGAATTTGAGAATAAAATTGTTTCGAAATCGGAAAAAATCAGTCAAGGAATAAGTATCAATGACCTAAACACCAAGTATAACGAAGATGTTTACAACCCCATGGACGGAGAAGCAATCAGAGCAGCAGACCATCTTGCAGCGTTTCTTGAAGCTTGGAGTTCGTGCAGTGTCGGTATTAAGACCGAAGAGCTTGTTAATGCCGCACAAAAGATCAAGGAAAGTTATGACGAAAAAAGCATAGGTAAGGTAAACATCAAGGCTCTCTATTCGAATTTCAGAAATGTTTTTTAACATAGCATTAAACTCTTTTATGTAAATCATTTAACTCTTTACAATAATTATAATTTATTGATATGTCGGCATAATTTATTAATTTTGTAATTGTATAATTTTTTTAACTCTCAATGAGGTTAGATAAATGACGAAATATTTACTTTCAATTATTGCTTCAATCTTTATATTTACAGCTGCCTCCAGTCAGACACCGCGTAATGTTGATTCGAGAGATTTCGCGATACTCCTGACAGCAAAAACAAATCCTTCTCCGCCCTCAATAACAATAAATTGGACGGAAAATGAGCTTGCTGCTCAATACAGAATATATCGTAAAAAAATTTCGGACGATAATTTTGCTCAGAATCCGATAGCGACCCTTGAAGGTACTGTCACAGAATATACAGATGTTACTGTTGAACCGGGAGTTGTTTATGAATATGAAGTATCGGCAGTTTCCTTAGGTCTATACGGCGGTAGTCAGTTTAACTTTATTGGATACGGCTATATTGCATGCGGGGTAAATATTAGAGAGTTTGATAATCCCGGTTATGTGTTGCTAATTATCGAGGAAGAATCTGCCGAATCACTTACGTCTGAAATCATCAGATTGAAAGATGATTTAAGGGCAGAAGGTTGGGGAGTCATAGAGCGACGTGTTGCAAGAACCGAAACATTTGACGGTGAAGCAGTGAAATCTGTTAAACAGATTGTGTATGACGAAAGGAATGAATATGGAACTGATTTAAAAACTATCTTTTTATTCGGTAGAGTTGCAGTGCCGTATTCAGGAGATATAAATCCCGACGCACACCCGGATCATAAAGGTGCTTGGCCCGCAGACATATATTACGGGCATCTTATGGAACAAATATGGTCGGACAATTCAGTAAATAATTCTACTGCCAAACGGGCAGCAAATCATAATGTTCCGGCAGACGGTAAATTTGATTTATCAACACTCAATTATGATTCAGAACTCTCGGTAGGAAGAGTTGATATGTATGGAATGAAATTGTTCCACGGCGAATCAGAAGAACCGGAAGTAATGCTTCTAAAGAGATATTTAGACAAGAATCATAGTTACAGGAACGGAGAATTTGATTACCGGAATTCGGGAATAGTGGATGATAATTTCAATGCAAGCGGAAATCTCGAATCATTTGCCAGTTCGGGATGGAGGAATATTGCCTCTCTTGTTGGCGGTGACAATGTCAAGAAAAGTGATTTATTTACTACTTTGTCATCCGAAAGTTGTTTGTTTGCTTACGGATGTGGACCGGGCTCTTATACGAGTGCAGGAGGAATCGGCACTACAAGTGATTTTGCAACAAAGCCGTTTAACGCGGTGTTTACGATGCTTTTCGGTTCGTATTTCGGTGATTGGGATATTGATAATAATCTTCTCAGGGCTCCATTAGCATCAGAGCAAATGTCGTTGACATGTGCATGGTCAGGAAGACCACAATGGTATTTCCACCATCTGAATTTAGGATATCCTTTCGCATATTCAGTTCTAAAGTCCCAAAACAATTTAAGCACCTATAAGCCTAACGTAGTGTTTACTCAACAATTTCCAAACGGAGTAATATACTCTGTGGGAATGAGGGGTGTTCATGCAGGATTTATGGGTGACCCTACGCTCAGGTTGAAGCCATACGAAATTCCGAAACCCGTGAATATTTCAACCTACTTAGCTGTTGACGAACGCCATAAATCCATTGTAAAATTAACATGGAATAAACCTGCGGGTTCGAGTGATTATAAGTTTAATATTTATCGTTCAACTACCGAATACGGCATGTACAAAAAATTAAATGATACACCGATTGACGGAGATGAATATGAAGATGTGTTTGATTTAGTTGATTTTACCGGTACGGTGTATTATATGGTTCGAACAGTAGCGGATGTTACAAACAATGCAGGAACTCATTCAGATGTTAGTAGGGGAGTGGTTACTAATATTGCTGTTACAAATGTCGAAGACGCTAAAGAATTTGACGAACTTATTTCGGTATATCCTAATCCTATTAAGAGTAGGGCATTTATAGAAATTAACCTTTCTAAATCCAGCTATGTAAAAGCTGAAATACTTGATTTAAACTCGAATGTTGTCTGTGAAATATTCGATGATTTTCTAAGTGTCGGTACTCACACCTTTAATTGGGATTTGTCGAATAAATCGAATGAACAGGTTCCAAACAGTGTATATTTTGTTCGTGTGCTGAAAGGTAATCGAGTCAGCACAAAATTAATATCAGTTGTAAATTAAGGTCTTATACAATGAAAATAATGTTTTTTATTCCAGTTTTAATAATGAGTTTTTTAGAATTACATTCGTCGGATTTTAATCCTCCGAAAGCAGAAATGATACCTGTCGTTGAGAAAATACACGGATATACTTTCACTGACTATTACAGATGGCTCGAGGACAAAAACAATCCCCAAACAATCGAGTGGTCAAGGGCTCAGCATAATTATACAGTAAACTATTTGAAAAGTCACACAGGCGAAATACCCGGACTTAGAGATGAAATTGCTGCTGCTCTCGACAGGGATTTGAAGGGTGCACCCTTTTTCAAAGCTAATAGAGAATTCTTCTTCAGTAAGAAAAAAGGTGAACCGCAGTCCAAATTATATACAATTATTGAAGGTAAGGAAAAATTGATTTTCGACCCTGTGGAATTTGACCCTTCCGGAAATTCCGCTATCAGCGGCTCTGCATTTACTAAAGATGGCAATAAAGCTGCCATAGGAATACAATATAAGGGCAATGAAATCTCAACTTACAGAATCATTGACACACGTACAGGCAATGTTATCGGCGAGCCGATAACAGATTTGAGTTCATTTGGTTGGACCTATGATGAAAATCATGCTTATATAACACAACGTTCGAAGGAGATGATAGAAAATCAAGAGCCTCTCAGAACTTATTTACATAAAATCGGGGATAAAAGATCGAACGACAAATTCCTTATTGCACCTTCCGATGCGAAGAACTTCGCAAGCTATTGGGACACCGAATGCGGTACATTTACCTTTGTTTCGGAAGGTGACTTCTGGACGAATAGTTTGAGGGTTAAAAAGCCCGGAACTAATGATGAACTGAAATTGATTTATCCAAGATCTGATTTTAAGGCTAGTCCTTATGTAAGGGACGAAAAAATGTACATTTTTACTAACCATGATGCAAAGAATTACAAAATCATGGTAACAACTGTAGATAAGCCTGAGTTCGAAAACTGGACAGATTTAATTCCCGAACAAGAAACCGTTATAAAAGGTTTTGCTGTAACGAGTGATTACTTGATAGTTCAAGACAGAAAGGATGTTATAAGCAGATTGACGGCATATAATCATGAAGGAAAGAATCCTAAAGCTATTGAGCTACCTGAAATCGGTAATGTGTCTTCATTAAGCTACCATAAAGAATCTAACTCTGTTTATGTCAACATTTCAACATTTACATCCTCGACCAAATTGTACAAATTAGATGGTAAAAGTTTGAAGTGGGAGTTCATATATCAGGATAAATCACCAATTAATACTGATAATATTACATCTCGTCAAGTATTCTTCAAGTCAAAGGATGGAACAAAAGTACCTATGTTTATCATTCACAGAAAGGATATGCAGCTAAACGGAAATAATCCAACTTTGATATATGGTTACGGAGGATTCAATCACAGTCTTGAGCCATCATTTATTGGCTCGAATGCATCATTCATCAACCGCGGTGGTGTCTATGTCATCGTTAACTTACGAGGTGGTTCAGAGTATGGTGAAGCATGGCATCAAGATGGTATGTTGTTCAGGAAACAAAATACTTTTGACGATTTCATAAGTGCAGCTGAACATCTTATAAAAGAAAATTATACAAATCCCGAGAAAATAGCATGTCGAGGCGGTAGCAACGGCGGTCTGCTTATAGGTGCCGTAGTAACACAAAGACCAGACTTGTTTAAAGCTGCAGTTTGTGCTGTTCCACTTTTAGATATGGTAAGATACCACAAGTTCCTTATTGCAAGATACTGGATTCCCGAATATGGTGACCCCGATAAATATGAAGACTTCATGAATATCTTGAAATACTCACCGCAACACAACATCAGACAAGGATACAGCTATCCTGCCATGCTTGTCAAAGCCGGTGAAAATGATGCCAGGGTTGACCCCTTACATGCCAAGAAGTTTGCGGCTGCATTGCAGAATAACCAAGGACAAACTAATCCGATAATGCTTTATGTAGATTTCGATTCAGGGCATGGTTCGGGCAAATCAACGGCTCACCAGATTGATGATTCCGAGCTGGAGTGGAGATTTATTATGTCTTCATTAGGTATGTCAAAATAATAAAATTCGAGATTCTGACATGATTTATGGGGAGCTGATTTGATAGTCAAACAGCTCCCTAAGTTTTTTTTATTCTATAGGTAATTCGCAGCCTGCTTCTGAAGATTTATACATAGCATCAATAATCTTCATGATGGTAACGGCTTCAGATACTGTTGACAAAATAGGTGATAAGCCTTGAACAGAATGAATGAAATGCTTTATTTCACTATCGAAGGATCGTCTGAATATTTCCATATTTGTATGAAGGTCTCTGTTGGTTACCGGCTGATATACATCACCGTTAATTTTATAAAGTTGTAATGGATTTATCTTTGCAGCTCCTTTGCTGCCGTAAACATCAAACGAAAAGCTGTTTCGTGAACTGAATAGTGACCAGCTCATTTCCATAGTAGCAATACTGCCGTCTTTAAATTTAATATTAGCTACGCCAACATCCTCTACTTTATCTGTCAAATGTCTGAAAGTATTAGCCGATACAGTTTTAATTTCGGGAAAATTGCATATCCACATCAGAGAGTCAATCAGTGAAATTCCAAGGTCAACCAAAACACCACCTCCGGATTTCTGAATTTGTTGCTTCCATTCCGAACTTCGTTTTTGTTGTAGCCAACTGCCGTGAACATAGAAAATATTACCAATTTCATCGTTATGCACATAGCTTTTAAGCATCTTTGCGTCGTACCTGAAACGCTGATTTGTAGCCACCATGACTTTTACGTCCGACTTTATCTCGGCTTCAAGAATTGAGAGGGCTTCTTTATAATTTCTTGCTAATGGTTTTTCGATTAGAGTATGTTTTCCGGCTTCAATGGAAGCTATGGCGTTTTCTGCATGTAAGTCAGTAGTCGTACAAATGTCAACAGCTTCAAGATCATCGAGCTTAAGCATTTCTTCAACTGATTTACAAACATTTTTTATACCGTACTTTTCTGCTATTATTCGTGCTTTTGACGGATTTCTGTCATAGATTGCATACAAATTTACATTCGATAATTTTTTATAAGTAGGTAAATGAAAATTTTGAGCTACTTCGCCTGCTCCGATTAAGCCAATTTTAACTGCACTCATGCTGATTTTCTGTTTAATTGCAAAATCTTTATATCGTAATTGTCGAACATTTATTATAAGAATTTAATATTTTGTCCCTAATCAGAGTACTTTATGTGAGATTCTTGAAAGACAATAAGATACAAATAATCTATTTGGCGATGTATATGCTTGATATTACAAGTTCTTATGTAGTTAATAAAATATAATGTGGATTGAAACACTTAAAATTACTAATATCTTAGAAATAGTGTAATTGATTAATAGTAGTATTGTGTGAAGTAAGTATTGAAATTTAATTTGGGATATTGCTAGGAATATTTACTTGGTGTTTATGTTCGATTGGGACACTGTCGTTTCGTATTCCGCAACACTGTGCAATAGCAGCTTTCAACATTTCCTTTTCGTTTGGACTTAATTTATTTATCGTCTGTAGAGAATTGCTTTTCTTTAAAATACTGCAAGACTGACATTGAGGCATACTCCCCGGCGACAATTTGTCAGTATTATGATATTGTGCAGAAATTGTATTGAATCCGAACTTTACACCTGAAAAAACCAAATAAAAGAAAGCCAATATGCCAACGGATTCAAGAAAAGTAATTTCATGAAGACCGAAACTAAATGTCAAATAAGAGTTCCAGAACCAAGTCATCAGCATACCGGAAAGTTTCAAGATACCGGCAAAGAACAGAATATACAGTAAAGCTCTGGAGACATTATTTTTTAATAAACTTATAAGCATGACACTTGCTATAATGTTGTAATTAAATATACTAACGAAATCTACAAAAAAATATTATTTTGCAGAAGGATTTTGGGAAAGCATAAAAAAAGGGGTTTAATAAAAAATTAAACCCCCAAAACAATCTGAGATTTATAATATTGAAATCAGTTTTCGTTTATAGATTTGTATAAGTCCTTCAGTTTTTTTCTTAAATGAAGAACAGCATAGCGTTTTCTCGCTAAGAGAGTATTGATATTGACACCGGTATCCTCAGACATTTCACGGAAAGAAATACCTTCAAATTCATTTTTGACGAAAACCTCGCGTTGCTCGGGGGGAAGTTCGGCAAGTCCTTCTTGCACCGATTCCCAGATAGTCTTCCTTATTAAATCAGTTTCGGGACTACTTGAAAAATCGCCAAGGAAATTTTCGAAAGTATCAACTCCATCTTCAGCCTGACCGGGAGTCTGCATATCAGAAAAGGTTTCTGCACGTTTCTTTCTGTAAGAATCAATAATACGGTTTCTTACAGCTGTAAACACCCAAGACGCAATGTTTTCAATAGGCTTCTGCACATTCGCAGATGCTGCCAAAACATTGGTAAAAACATCCTGTAAGATGTCTTCAGCCTCCTCTTGACTGCGTACTCTCTGTCGAATAAATCCTAGGAATTTCTTCCTGTCGGTACGGAATAAGTTTTCAATCTGCAAAGCTAAATCCATATCGTCACTCCTATTAGAAGATGTATAATAATAATTTTTAGAATCACTTTTGTGTTCCGGCTTTTTATATTTTATAACCTTTGTAATACCAATCACCATAAAAATAATTCGTAAAAATATTTTATCATCATCCTCCGTAAATCAGTTCAAAAAGTTTTTTTAGTTTGCAATGTATAGTCATTTATAATGACACATGAAAATCAAAAAGGTTTCAAACTATTTTCAACTTTTTTAAAAAAATTTGTTTGAACCGATGAATACTGACATTTTGTCAGCATACATCAAATTCAAGCGATATATCATAACATAGGAATTTTTATGCCAAACTTTTTGGCATTAGTTTTGGCTCTGTCATAACCAGCATCTGCATGTCGGAGAATACCCATGAGAGGGTCATAAGTCAGAACTCTTGACAATCTGTTGTCAGCTTCGACAGTGCCATCAGCGACGACAACCATGCCGGCATGTTGAGACAATCCCATACCGACACCGCCACCGTGATGAAATGATACCCACGAAGCGCCACCAATAGCATTAAGTGCAAAATTAAAGAACACCCAATCCGATATGGCATCAGAACCGTCAGCCATAGATTCGGTTTCTCTGTGAGGAGATGCTACAGAGCCGCAGTCGAGATGGTCTCTTCCGATAACTACAGGAGCCGATAATGTGCCATTGCGTACCAATTCATTGAACTTTAATCCTGCTTTGAGACGGTCACCATATCCCAACCAGCAAATTCTTGCAGGGAGTGCTTGATAACCGATATTGGTACGTGCATTCTTAATCCAACGATGTAGAGGCTCGTCATTAGGGAACAATTCCATCACAGCTTCGTCAGTAATTGCAATATCATCAGGATTGCCGGATAAAGCAGCCCATCTAAACGGACCTTTTCCATCACAGAATAATGGTCTGATATAGTCCGGAACAAATCCGTTAAAATCAAAAGCATTGGAAACACCGGCATAATCTCTTGCTATACCACGAATATTATTACCGTAGTCAAACACAACAGAGCCTGCTTTTTGAAATTCGAGCATGGCAGAAACATGCACACCGATTGATTTGTATGTCTCAACCAAATATCTCTCTGGATTTTCTTTACGTAATTCATCCGCTGCTTGCATGGAATATCCGGCAGGATAATAACCGTTTAACGGGTCATGAGCAGATGTTTGGTCTGTCAATACATCGGGAATAACCCCGCGTTTTAGTAATTCCGGTAATATTTCGGCAGCATTGCCAATCAATCCTATAGAATAAGGATTTTTAGCATCCTTATTCCTCTGCATGATTCGGATGGCTTCATCGAGATTATCTGATTTGAGGTCACAATAACCATCGTGAATC